>JBJMNA010000226.1:0-8651 GCA_045804485.1 Chloroflexota bacterium | reverse complement strand
CGAGATGATGTCGCGATAGAACACCATGTGGAGGTTCTCGTCGGCGGCGATCCGGACCATGATCTTGTCCGCCACGGGGTCGTTCGAATAGCGTCCCGTGTTGCGGTGCGCGATCCGTGTCGCGAGCTCCTGGAACGTGACGTAGGCGAGCCCGCGGAGGGTATCCGGCGACTCATGGTCGTAGCCCTGCTGGAGCTGCGTCATCCGACCCCGCTCGAGCATCACCGGGTCGATGTTCCGGGTGACCGTCAGGTAGTCGCGGAGCACGATCGCGTGCCGGCCCTCCTCCGCCGTCCAGCGGCCGACCCAGTTGATCCACGCCCCATCGCCCGAACCGAACATCCCATGGATGAGCCGGTGGTAGCTCGGCAGGTTGTCCTCGGTCAGGAGGCCGATCTCGAACGCTGTCTGCGCGACACCGGTCAGCCGTGGCTGGTCGGGCGTCCATGGCTCCTTGTCGAAGTCGCGGCCGAGGCGGTACGGGATGTAATCGTGGGGGAACCATTCCTGCGCGACCGCGGCGTGGCGGTCGAAGAGGCGCGCAGCCTCGGGCTCGAGCTCGTTGAGGAGGGATCGCTGGTCGTAATCGGTCATCGCCGAAGCGTAATTGCCGCGCGGCATTCTCATGCAGCGGACATGTGCGCGCTTGCACGTGGGCCGGCGCGCGCCGCCACTCGGCTACGCTCTCCGCGATGATCCGGACCGTCGTCGCGACCCGCTACGTGATGCCGCTCCGCGAGGGCGGCTCGCTGCCGGGTCTCGTGGAGGCGGACGACGACGGGCTCTACGTGGTGAAGTTCCGTGGCGCCGGCCAGGGTCCGCGGGCGCTCGTCGCAGAGTGGCTGGCAGGCGAGCTCGGCCGGGCGATCGGGCTGGCCGTGCCGGACCTCGTGGCGGTCGAGGTCGATGCGGCGCTCGGTGACGCAGAGCCCGACGAGGAGATCCACGACCTCGTCCGGGCGAGCGCAGGCGTGAACCTCGGCATGGACTTCCTGCCTGGAGCGCTGACCTTCAACCCGGCGGCCTCCACTGCGTCCGCCATCATCGACCCCGACTTCGCGGCGGATGTCGTCTGGTTCGATGGGCTCGTGACGAACCCCGATCGCTCGCCGCAGAACCCGAACCTGCTCGTCTGGCACGGCCGGCCGTGGCTCATCGACCATGGCGCGGCCCTCTACATCCACCACACGTGGCGCGATCCGGCTGAGCACGCGCGGCGGCCGTTCGAGCGCATCCGCGACCACGTCCTGCTGCCGTATGCCGGGTCGATCCAGGCGGCCGATGCGCGCAATGCCGACCGGCTCGATGAGGCGCTCGTCACCGGGCTCGTGGCGGCACTCCCCGACGTGTGGTTGCCGGACGACCCGAGCGTCGGTGACGCCGACGGCCAGCGGGCGGCGTACGTCCGGTACCTGTCGCGACGGCTCGAGGCGCCGCGCCCATTCGTCGAGGAGGCGGATCGTGCCCGAGCCGCCGCGTAACGCGTTCCAGTACGCGATCGTCCGCGTCCTGCCGAGGGTCGAGCGCGGCGAGTGCCTCAATGTCGGCGTCGTCCTGCTGTGCCGGCCGCGGCGCTTCCTCGGCGCGCGGATCGCGCTCGACGAACGTCGGCTGGCCGCGTTCGCTCCACACCTGGACCCCGCGACGATCCGTCCGCATCTCGACGCGATCGAGCGCATCGCAGACGGCGACCCGACGGCGGGTCCGATCGCTCGACTCGAGCTCGCGGAACGGTTCCATTGGCTCGTGGCGCCATCGAGCACGATCATCCAGGTCTCGGATGTCCACTCGGGGCTGTGCGACGACCCCGCCGTCGAGCTCGACCACCTGGTCGCGACGCTCGTCTCGATCGACCGAGCCTGAGTCGGGCGTCAGCCCGTCAGTTCGGCGGCGATGCCGTGCCGTCCGCGAGCCGCGCCTCGCCGTCGGCCACCGCATCTTCGAGCGACCCCGTGCGGCTCGCCGTCGCGACTTCGAACGCGATATCGACCGGCTCGGGGGATCCGGTCGCGCTGGCTTCCACCGCGCGCCCGAGTCGCTCCACGAGCGTCCGTGCGGCGCGGCCGCCCGTCTCGGGAAGCAGCACGCGGAAGCGATGTGCGTCGAGGCGGACGGCTCGGTCGGTCTCGCGCGCCTCGGTGCGGATCGCGTCGCGGACGACGCGCGCGACGCGATCGTTGACGCCCTCGGCCACCTGCCCGCGGAGCTCGATGAGCAGCACGGACGCCGGCCGTCCGTAACGCGCGTGACGGGCGGATTCGTGTCGCAGCGCGGTCATCCAGTCGGGACGCGTCTCGAGCTCGACGGGCCGTCGCGCACGCGTTTCGGTGTCCGCGCCCGGCCGTCCCGGCCCGGCGGGTCCATCGAGGAACGCTTCGATGTGGACTGCCGCCCGGTCGTCTTCACGCTCGTCGTGATGGTGATCCGGGAGGACGAACTTGCGCGACCGCCGGGGGCGCGGGGGCTTTGCCGGGAAGGGGTCGGTCAGATCGGGCACGTGCCGTCCAGTCTACCGCCAGAGAGCCTCGTTCCGGGCGTCGGGGCGGTCATGCCGGGCCGTCGTGGCCGTCAGTCGGTCGGCCGGCTGTCAGGCCTTGGCGGCGCGGTCGGCCGCCTTCTTCGCGCGTTTGCCGGCCTGGTAGGCGGCGAGCGCCTCGGCAGAGTCGACGTCGCCGAGCGTCGGCCACGTCGGCGCGACGTCCTCATACCCGGGCGGGCGCACACCGAACCGGTTGCCGAGGACGGCGATGACGGACTTCGTCTTCATCTCGCCGAAACCCGGGAGCCCACGAAGCCGCGCTTCGAGATCGCGGCCGTCTGTCGCGTCGGTCCAGACCCGGGCGGCATCGTTGCCGTACGTCGTCGCGATGGCCGCGCACAACGCCTGGACCTTGCCGGCCATCGAGCCCGGGAAGCGGTGCAGCGCCGGCGGCGTGCGAAAGGCCGTCTCGAGCTCGGCCGGATCCATCGCGGCGATCCGGGCCGCGTCGAGATGTCCCAGCCGGCGCTTCAGTTCGGCCGGTCCCGAGAACGCCTTCTGGACGGTGACCTGCTGGTCGAGCGCGAACCCGATCAGGAGCGCCAGCGGGTCGTCGGCGAGCAGGCGGTCAGCGTCGGGATCGCCGGTGAACGGGAGTGATCCGGGCTTCGTCATGCGGCCATGGTAGCCCGGTCGTCAGACCATCCGGCGGTGGAGCCCATTCGCCAGCGCGACCGCGCCAGAGGCGACGACGAGGAGACCGGCGGCGAGGAACAGCGCGCTCGCGTGGCGGTCCACGATCACGGCCGCGATCGCGAGTGACAGCGGGGCGGCGACGACCGAGCCGAGCATCAGGAAGCTCATCGTCCGCCCGAGGATCTCGGGTTCCGTCCGCCCCTGGACCCAGGCCACGATGACGACGTTGACCCAGCCGTTGAGCGCACCGATCCCAGTCAGGATCAGAGCGACCGCCGCTGGCGACGGCGCGAGACCGATCGCACCAAGACCGACGCCGGCGACGATCACAGACGCCAGCACGATCGACCCGAACCGACGGGGTCGTGGGAACGACCCAGCAGCGACGACGCCGACGAGTGAGCCGGCTCCGTAGGCCGCGAACAGCAGACCGAGCGCGAGCGCATCGCCGCCGAAGCGGACCAGGACGAGCCACGGCAATCCGACGACGACGGCGCCCGTGAACGCGAGATTGGCCGCCGTCGAGAGGACCACGATCGACCGCATGACCGGGTCGCCGAGGATGATCCGGCCGCCCTCGAGCAACGAGGAGCGGATCGATGGCGTCCCGACCTTGCCGTCAGTGTCCCGGACGTCAACGTCGCGCGTCTCCTCGAGCGACGGTGCCCGGCCGCTCGTCCGAACGAACCCGAGCATCACGGCCGCGACCGCGAACGACGCAGCGTCGACGGCGAAGGCGGCCCCCACGCCGACGAGCGCGATCGCGAACCCGGCGAGTGCCGGCCCGACGGTTCCGACGAGCTGGGCCGTCCCCGCCATCACGGCGTTGGCCGCAGCGAGACGCTCCACGGGGACGAGCCGTGGGACGAGCGTGTTGATCGCCGGCAGGAAGACGGCGTCGACCGTCCCGAATACGACGCCGACCGCGGCGAGGTGCCACAGCTCGACGCGCTCACCGATGACGAGGCCCGCGACGATCGTCGTGAGGACCGCCCGGAGCACGTTCGAGACGAGCGCCAGGTCACGCGGCGCGATCCTGTCCGAGAGGACACCGCCGACGAGCAGGAAGGCACCGCGGGGGATGGCGGCCGCGATCAGGATCACGCCGAGCGCGAAGCCGGAACCGGTCAGCCCGAGGACGAGCCAGGCGACGGCGACCGTGTTGAACTGGTCGCCGAGCAGCGAGACGCTCTCACCGATCCACACGAACCGGTAGTCGCGCCCCGACAGTGGCGCAAGCAGCGCGACGCGGCCGAGGCGGCCAAGGCGGTCGATCGGACGTCTCGGCGCACCGGCGTCGAGCTCGGTCATTCGATGGAGATGCGGACGCCGTCGCCGGCGTCGTCGACATCGAGGATCGGACCTTTGATGCCGGCCTCGATCGCCTCCCGGATGCGGTCCGAGGTCGCGTCGGAGATGCCGGGGACGCGGGTGATCGCGGCTCGGCCGAGCGAGAGCGGGATCCGCAGGTTGATCACCGCGCGGCCGTGCTCCGTCACGAGGACGCGAAGCGCCCGGGCCGGGCTGTCGTCCGTCGTGGCCCCTGTCGTCGCGCCATCCGGCCTCGCCTCCGATGCACCAGGAACGCCGTCCGTTTGCGGGCCGCTGCCGCCGAGCGCGTCGATGATCGGGCCGGCCTCCTCTGCCGTCAGCCGCCCGTCGGCGAGCATCCGAAGGACGCTCTCGAGCGCCTCGTCAGGCATCGTCCGGTTCCACGACGGGGACGCGCGTCGTGTCCTCGATCGAATCGCTCGCCCCGACGGCGGCGCCACCATCGAGCGCCTCGAACCGCCGGCCGGCCTCGGCCACGTCGATCTCACCGCGTTCGAGCGCGCGGAGGACACCGAGGCGTGCGTCCTCGTAGGCGGCCGCGATCGCCCCGTTGCGCGGCGCGGCCGTCGGCTCCGGATCCGTGCCGGCCTCGCCGGGGCTCGGGGACGCCGATGCAGCGGGCGCGGACTGGGCTGGTGCCGGTGCGGCTGGTGCCGCCACGGGCGACACGGCGCGTGGAGCGGCCGGTGCCGGCGTCGCGACCGGCAGCGGCCGGACGACATCGAGGTCACCGGACATCGAGCGGAAGGTGACAAGCGGACCGGTCGTCCCGATCGACAGCGTCCGGTGGCCGCGACTGCCCTCGATGCGACCGTCGAGCTCGGAGTGCATGTCGCCCGACATCGTCGCCATCTCGATCCGGACGTCGCCCGCCGGTGCCAGGCGCGCGTCCCCGCTCACCGTCTCGATGGCGAAGGGCCCAGGGCCCGCCAGGCGTCCCGCGACCGCGACGTCGCCACTCGTCGTCGTCAGGTCGAGCGAGCGGAGGGTCGCCGCGCGGAGCTCGACATCGCCGGACACCGTCCGAGCCGTCACCTGCGCGTCACCGGTCGCGCGGATATCGAGGTCGCCCGAGACGGCCTCGAGAACGAGTCCGCCGCGGACGCCCGTGAGGGTGATGTCGCCCGATGTCGTCTGGTATCGCTGGTCGCCCAGCAGACCGTTCGCCTTGATCTCCGCGCTGACGGTCTCGATGACGAGCGTCGCACCTGCCGGCATCTCGACGTCGAGGTCGGGTGCGCCGCCGTCGCGCCGGCCGTGCCGGTCGAGAAGCGACGCGCTCCCCTCGCCGAGCTCGATGTCGAACACACCGCCGAGATCACGGGCGCTCCCGTCGCGGACGCGAAGCGTGTCGCCCTCGACCGCGCGGATGCGGACGTCGCCATCTCGCATCCGGATCGACACGATGCCGTCTCGGCCGACGGGATGGAGAAGCTCATTGCTGGTGGTGGCTGCGGTCATCGTGGGTTCCTCCCGAGCGCGCGGATCGCGGTCGCTGCGTCCTCCGCGCTCATCTCATGCCGGGCGACGGCCTCGAGGATCTCCTCGCGCGTCCTCGTCGCTGCCGGGTCGGTGGCGACGTCGTCGGCGTCGTCCGCGTCTGCCCGCGAACCGAACCCGAGCGCGCGGACAAGCGCCTCCACGCGGGACCGGACGGTCGGGTAGCTGATGCCGAGCTCGCGCTCCATCTCGCGGAGGTTGCCGCGCGATCGCAGGAAGCTTTCGAGGAGAGTCAGCTGTTCCCGCGTCAGGCGGCCGAACCGCCCGACGCTGAAATCGCCCTCGAGGCTCGTCCCACAGCTCCGACATTGGAGCCGGGTGACTGCGAGCTCGTTCGAGCAGACGGGGCAGGTGGAGATGACGTCGTGTGGCATGGGTCGGGCCTAACGGCTGTACGCGCGGGCGCGCGGCGCCGTCCGCGGCGTCGCGGACGGATGTGGTGCCCGTGGTGTCGCGGCGGTGGCGGCCTGCGCAGCCGCTTTGAGGATGAGGCGATCGCGGAGGTCGCTCACACGGTCGCGCTCGCGCTCCGCGCTATGGATGGAAACGAGGCTGAGATCGAACATGTCGCACGTCCTTGCATCTGTTGTGGACTGGTGCGACAATTTATAGCAAGTTCGTTTTCACTTTGTCAAGCTTAGCGTTCCTTTTGTTTAGCGCAGAGAAGCAAGCATCGTCATCCGTCCATGCCCGAATGCGGCGAGCGGCGACTGCAGAACCGTGACGTGCGTCGGCAGGAAACGCCGGAGCGGACGGCGACACTGACGAGCATCGACGGACGGCGAAGCGGCCCGACGACGACAGACAGACCCTCGACGGAGCCACTGCGATGACCACACACATCGACATCTTCGGAAGCGACCAGGACTGGACCATGCCGGCACTGCTGGTCGTCCTCATGACGATCCTCGCGATGCTCGGGATCGTGGCCAACGTCGCGGTCGGCTGACCTTTTTCGCTCCCACGCATGCAACGGCCCCGGCCGGGACGATGTCCCCGACCGGGGCCTCCGTTCGCCTTGGGGAACGGTCAGGGCTCCGAGCGGATCAGCTCGTGCGGAAGGTGGATGCCGTCAGGCTGAGGTTGCCCACCACCGACCGGTAGTAACTGCCGATCGACTTGGGGGCCATCCACACCGTGTAACCGGGCGTCCGTCCCGACGGGAAGTGGAAGTCGTACGCCGACACGAAGTTCGATGAGCTCGTGAAGATCGACCCCATCGTGCGACTCGTCCGGAACAGCCCCGAAAGGATGTACGACGCGGAGGTGATGCCTTCGGCGAAGACCGCGCGAGCGCCGGCGCGGAGGAAGCCCGCTCCGAAGTTGTCGGCCCGCTCCTTCGCGACGGTCTTCGTCGGGTTGGGGCGGCCCCATTCGGAATTGCCGGACGCGTAGCACAGCCGATTGAGGATCACGACCGCGTTGGGCGCGAGCTTGATCGCGGTGCGGACGTAGTACTCGCCGTAATACTTGGTGTTCGAGTTGCCGTTGCCGGCCGACGAGTTGAGCCCGAACCCGTCCTTCGTGTATCTCGAGAACGCGCCGTAGGGGCTCGGCGACCCATTGCCGTGACCGAGGTAGATGATCACCTTCGCCCCCTGTGCGGCGGCCTTGACCCGAGACCATGTCGCGTTGGGGCTGTAGATCTCGATCACGTTGGCTCCGTAGGAGCGAGCCTGGGCCGCGTAGCGCTTCGCGTTCAGGATGTAGTTCGCCGTGCTCGAGCCGACAGGCCCGACGATGACGACGACCTTGATGCCCGCGGCCGATGCGGCCTCCGGACGTGCTGCGCCGGCGGCACCGGCGATGGCGATCGTGATGGCGAGGCCGGCCGCGCGGACCGACCGACCGATGGACGCCCGCTGGGCGCCGTCTGTTCGGACTGTCAAGACTCATGCCTCCTGATCCGCCGGAACATCGCGTTGGGGCGCGATGACGGTGGGCTGGACCCCGGCGGCAGGATCGGGAGGGAGCATCGAAGCAGCGTCGAGCGCGCGCGATCGGACGCGACGACGTCGACGAGAGGGTCGGACCTGCGGATCCGATCGGCCGGGCCTCGGGGCCTGGCGCAGGGACAGTAACTGCCGTTGGGGCGGCGTTCTTCTGTTGGGCCTGTCTACGATGCTTTGCCTGGGAGCCGCGCCAGCCTACCAGCCGGAAACGCCGATGTCACCCCTCGACGGCGTTTCGCGCGATCGGTGCGACTTTTGCGTTGGCGAGGCGCACCAGGTCCGCCGGGGCGAGCTCGACCTGGAGGCCGCGTCGTCCAGCGGAGACGAAGATCGATTCGAGCTCGAGCGCGGCGGCGTCGATGACGACCGGGATGGGCCGTCGCGACCCGAGCGGGCTGATCCCGCCCACGACGAAGCCTGTGGCACGTTCCGCCTCCGCGGGGTCCGCCATGACCGCTCGCCGCGCACCGACCGCGTCGGCCAGGCGCTTGAGATCGAGCTCTCGCGCGACCGGCACGACGGCCAGGACGAGACGTCCGTCGGCCGACGCCGCGAGCGTCTTATGGATGCGCGCCGGGTCGATCCCGAGCGCCGCGGCCGCGTCGAGGCCGTACGCCGGACGCCGATCGCGGTCGCGGCCATGGCGGTCCGGCGGCTCGTACTCGTGGACGCGGTGCTCGACGCCCGCCCGG
>JBJMNA010000225.1:0-19135 GCA_045804485.1 Chloroflexota bacterium | reverse complement strand
GACGGCATTGGCGGCCGCCGTGCTCGTCTGGCTCCAGCAGACGATGTTCCCCGAGACCTACAACGATGTGACGGGCATCGCGACGTCGTCGGGTCCCGACCCGATCCTGCTCGTCATCGCGTCCGCCGCCTGGTGGCTCGTCATCGCGGTCGGGCTGGGGTTCATCGGTCTCGCGGAGGCGCGGAATCTTGACGACCCGTCGGATCCGACGGCCGCGAGCCGCGTCGGGATCACCCGGTTCTGGGCGGGACTCGTCGCGGTCATCGGCTTGTCGACCTCGGTCAGCCGAACCGCGCCTTCGTCGGACGGCGACTATGGCCGGGTCCTCGAGCCGATCATCGGCGACATCGCACTGCTCGTCGTGTCCGCGGTTCTCGTCGAGCGCGCGTTCCGGCGGGACGCGACGGCTTACATCTATGCCGGGGCGCTCGGGCTGATCGTTGCGCTGACGGACTTCAATATCTCCTACCTCTCGGGCTCGACCTCGGTCGCGCTCCTCATCGAGGGTCTCATCCTGCTTGGCGTCGGCGTCGCGGCCGACCGGCTCCGCCGCCGGGTCGGCGGAGCGCCGGTGACGACGAGCCAGCCCGCCGGGCCGCTGCCTGAGGCGACCTGACCCACCGCTAGACTGCGCGGGTGACGAAGAAGAAAGGTTCCGGTCTCGCGCCCGCGATCGGCGGGATCCTCGTCGGGTTCGATCAGCAGGTGTTCCGGACCCAGCCGCCCGCAAACGAGCTCGTCGCGAAAGGCGCACCGCTGCCGTCCGCCGCTGCGGCCGGTGGTGGTCGATTGACTGTCGGGATGCCGAACGACACCGACGCGGCCGACCGCCTCGAACTGTCGGCAGACGGCGTCGAGGCAGTCGTCGACCTGACCGCCGGTGGCCGCGTCGCCTCACTCATCGTCGCCGGACGCGAGCTCCTCAAGACGACCGGCGACGGCCCGATCGCGTGGGGCTCCTTCCCGATGGCGCCGTATGCCGGCCGCGTCCGCGACGGCGTCCTGCGGTTCGACGGCGTCGAACATGCCCTGCCTCGTCGGTTGCCGCCGCACGCCATCCACGGGACGGTGCTCGACCGGCGGTGGACCGTCCTGGGGGAGGGGACGATCGGGACGGAGCTCGGGCCGGAGTGGCCGTTTCGTGGCCGCGCCGTCCAGCGGTTCGAGCTCGCGCCGGATCATCTGACCTGCCGGCTCGAGCTCCACGCAGACGAGCCGATGCCGGCCTCGATCGGCTGGCATCCATATTTCGCGCGCCACCTCGAGGGACCCGGCGCGCCGCTCGAGCTCGATCTCGACGCCGGCGCGATGCTCCTCCGCGATGCGTCGGGGATCGCGACGGATCAGGCGGTCGAGCCCGGCCCAGGCCCGTGGGACGACTGCTTCATCGAGCTCCGCCGCGCGCCGGTCCTACGCTGGCCGGGGTTCCTCGAACTCACGGTGGAGTCCGACTGTCCCGCGTGGGTGATCTACACGGCTCCCGAGGACGCGATCTGCGTCGAGCCCCAGACGGCGGCACCGAACGCGGTCAACGACCACCCGACGATCGTCGCGCCCGGTGAGCCGCTCGTGGCCGAGATGACCAGGCGCTGGAGGACGCTCGAGCGGCCGATGTGACCGCCCTGCCCGGTCAGCCGCCTGCGGCCGTCGCGCCGGTGACCAGCGTCAGAGCGCGCGCCAGCTGTGGGTCGGTCAGCGCGGCGATCTGGGCCGGCGTCATCTTGCCGACCTCGTCCGGATCGAGAGGCGCGATATCGCTCGGGCGCTCGACGATGACGTCCGGGGTGATGCCCTCGTGCCAGATGCGGCGACCTTCGGGCGTCAGCCACTCGACGGTGCCGACCCGCAGCGCGGACCCGTCCGAGAGCGGGAACTCGCCGAGGACCGTGCCCGTCCCGTAGGTCTTCACGCCGACGATCTGGGCGCGGCGGGCGTCCTGGATGGCTCCCGAGACGATCTCGGACGAGCTCGCGGTGCCGCCATCGACCAGGACGACGAGCGGCAGCTCGGTCGCGAGACCACCTCCGTTGACGTCGTGCTTGGTCTCCTTGCCGTCGGCGTCGCGCTCGATGAACACGACGCCGCTCTTGAGGAACTGGCTCGCGACGGCGTCGGCCTCGTTCACGTAGCCGCCCGGGTATCCGCGAAGGTCGAGGACGAGCCGCTCTCCGCCAGCGGCCTTGATCTCCGTGATCGCCGCCTTGACCGCGTCGGCGGCGCCCGCGGAGAACTGCTCGAGACGAAGGAGAGCGGTCTTGGTGCCGGGGACCATGGCCCATTCGACCGGGGTCACCGCGACGTCCGCGCGGACCATGCTGAGCTCGCGCTCGGCGCCTTTCGCGCCCGGCTTGACCGTCACCTTGACGCTCGATCCCGCCTCACCTCGGACCCACCCGACGATCTCGTCGACGGTGTGGTCCTTCGTCTGCTTGCCATCGACCGCGACGATCTCGTCGCCCGTCTTGATCCCGGCGCCCTCGGCCGGACTGCCCTTGAAGACGCCGATCACGAGCGGCAGGCCGTCGTCGGCGGTGTCGATGCGGACCCCGATCCCGACGTACTTGCCGGACAGGTCGCTCGAGCGCTCGGCGCGCTCCTCGGGAGTCATGAATGATGTGTGCCCGGTGTCCCCGACGGCGTCGGTCATGCCGTTGATCGCGCCATAGATGAGATCGCGGTCTTTGAGCGTGTCCTTGCCGACGTATTTCGTATGGAGCGTGTCCCAGGCTTCGCGGATGAGCCCGAAGTCGGCCGTCGTGGATGCCGACGAGTCCGGAGCCGGGGTCGTCGATCCGGTCCCACCCAAGGCGGGCAGGTCCAGACGTCCGACCCCGATCCCGACGCTGAACGCGACCACGAGCACGAGACCGATGGCCGCGCGACGGAGCCACGACCCGCGTCCGCGGCCGGCCGCCGGTGACTCCGAGGCCAGGGAGGGGCCGGGCACGACAGGTGCCGTGACCGGTGGCTCGGGGTCGGTGGTCGGTTCGGTCGGGATCGGATCGGAGTCCATCGTCGTCATGCTGCTCGAGTCGGTGGTGCGCTCAGACGGGCCGCACTGCGCGGACCGTCCCCGAGCGCTTTGCTCGGTCGGCCAAGCATGGCGTATCCGCGTGGGAATGCGATATCGGGAAGGTGAAGGTTCGTTCGCCTGGTCCGTGGCGGCGCGCGGGCTCGCCAGATTCCCATGCCGCGGTCCTTGGGCGACTCCTGGGGGCGTCCGGAGACGCGCTGGCCGCCATTTCACGCTCAGCAAGGAGCACCCGAACTGCGTCCCGATGCCGACGTCCCACGAGGTGGGAATCTGTGCGTCGGCGCCGGTCCGCCGCCCTGCTGGCCTTCTGGACCCGCGACGCGCCGCTGCGGTAGACTCGGCAATCCCTACTGGACCAGTCGGAGATGACCGACCACGTGACCGACGCCGCCCTCGCAACCAGCTCGACACGCATCGGACTCGGAGCCCTGCGCTCGGCACCGGCCGGGATGCCGGATCCCGGCATCACGCCGCCGACCGTGGCCGAGGCCGACGATCCGTTCGCGACGCTGCGCGTCATCGACCTCTTCGCGCGACTCGAGCGCGGCATCCCCGTCCGGTTCGCGGACATCGTCGACCGGCTGAACGCGACCTACCTCGACTGGTGGTTCACGACGGACGTCGTGATCGGCGTCGCGCTCCAGCTCCAGGCGAACTGGATGGCCGACTACCGGAACAGCGCGGGGATCGTCGTCGAGGACAGCGCCGTCGGGCCGACCCTGACGATCGAGGACTCGAGCCGGGTCGATCCGTGGATCGTCCGGCAGGCACAGCGCGCCGCGGCGTCGTGTACCGAGCGGCTGGCCGAGTTCAGCCGCCGCGACCGACCGACGTCGGGCGGCTGACACCACCGGAGCCGCGACCCCCGTCTCACGCGATCCACACCGAGATCCGCCAAGCAAACCCAAGGAGGGAAACGACATGAGTCACCACACCTACGCCAAGGAGAACGCGCTGGTCGACAGCGAGTGGGCGCTCGCTCACCTCGACGACCCGAAGGTCCGCTTCGTCGAGGTCGACGTCGACACGACGGCCTATGAGCAGAGCCACCTTCCCGGCGCCGTCGGCTGGAACTGGACGAGCCAGCTCGCCGACGGGATCCGACGCGACATCGCCGGCCGCGAGGACTTCTCGAAGCTGCTGTCCGAGTCCGGCATCGGCCCCGACACGACGATCGTGCTCTACGGCGACAACAACAACTGGTTCGCCGCCTGGGCCTACTGGCAGCTGAAGCTGTACGGCCACGAAGACGTCCGGATCCTCAACGGCGGCCGCAAGTTCTGGCTCGACAACGGCCTCGCGCTCTCGGTCGACGTGCCGTCATACGAGCCGACCGGCTACCAGCTCCCTGAGCCGGACTTCAGCCTCCGGGCCTTCCGCGACGACATCCTGCCGCGGCTCGGCGACGAGAGCCTGGCGCTCGTCGACGTCCGGTCCCCGGCCGAGTTCAACGGCGAGATCATCGCGCCTCCGGGCATGAGCGAGACGGCTCAGCGAGCCGGCCACATCCCCGGCGCCGCATCGATCCCGTGGGCCCAGACCGTCAAGGAGGACGGAACCTTCAAGGACGCCGAGGACCTCGCGACGCTGTACGAGGCGAAGGGCATCACGTCCGACAAGGACATCATCGCCTACTGCCGGATCGGCGAGCGGTCGAGCCATTCGTGGTTCGTCCTCCACGAGCTGCTCGGCTACAGCCGGGTCCGGAACTACGACGGGTCGTGGACGGAGTACGGCAGCCTGATCGGCGTGCCGATCGAGAAGCCGGCGCCCGTCCCCGCCGGCTGACCAAGGCGCAGGACTCGACGGGCGCTCCGGCCGCGAGCCTCCGTCAGGACCGGGCGCCGGCCCCGCGCCCGTAGCGGGCCATCACCTCGAGAAGCCGGTCGTGCGGGAGCGCGTGCGCGGTGATCCCGTCGCGGCCGGTCATCGTCTCCGCGGCGACGAGGGCATTGATGATCGCCTCCTCGGTCGCCTCGATCACGCCGTCGAACAGTGCGTCGATCGTCGCGTCGCCGACGGTCTGGACCGTCACGAGCCGCGCGCTCGGGCGGTCCTCGTCGTCGACTCGCAGCCGGTTGCCCGTGGCGAAGGCGATGAACAGGTCGCCACTCGTGTGTCCGCCCGTGCCACCTGCTCGGGCGATGCCGAGACCTGCGCGCTGCGCGAGCCGTTCGCACTGGTGCGGGAGCAGCGGCGCGTCCGTCGCGACCACGACGATGATCGAGCCGGATCCAGGCGGCGCCCCGCGTGCCGGGCCGCGCTCGGCGTCCCATGGGCTCGGCACCTCATCGACACCGACCTCGTCGCCGACCGGAACGCCGTCCACGCGTAGCCACGCTCTCTTGCCGTAATTGGCTTGGACGAGCGCGCCGACCGTGAACCCGCCCCGGTCGTCCTCGATGACACGCGACGCCGTCCCGATGCCGCCCTTGAACTCGTGACAGACCATTCCCGTCCCACCGCCGACGTTGCCCTCGGCGACGGGACCGCCGCTCGCAGCCGCAAGCGCGGCGTCGAGGTGCTCGGCGCGAACGTGGAAGCCGTTGATGTCGTTGAGCAGGCCGTCATAGGTCTCGCCGACGACGGGAAGCGACCAATGCGCGGTTCGCGCGCCGGTCCGCTCGACGGACGCCGCCACGAGCGCATCGCGCACGACGCCGACGCTGTGCGTGTTGGTGATCGCGACAGGCGTCGTGAGCAGCCCGGACTCCCGGACCCACTCGAGACCGGTCATCTCGCCGTTGCCGTTGAGCCGATGACAGCCGGCGTACACGGGCTCGGTCCAGCGGTCATCGCCCTGTGCGGCGACGACGGTGACGCCCGTCCGGACCGGCCCCGTGCCGACGACGAGTGGCCCGTCGCCCTCGACGATCGTGGCATGGCCGACGCGGACGCCGGCCACGTCGGTGATCGCGTTGAGCGGTCCAGGACGCCCGCGCCCGATGACGATCCCGAGATCTCGCGTCCGCATCGACGGACTCTAGCGGTGGCGCCGGGGACCGCGCTCGTTGCCCGCGCGGGTCGGCCGTATCATCCCGTCGTGATCCCGACGCCGCAGCCGCACGCTCCGATCCGCCTCCGTCGGCTGTCCGACCGGGTCGCAGCGGCGCGTGCGATCGATGCGGCGGAGGCGTTCCGCGACCTCCCGGGACTCGTGCTCCTCGAAAGCGCCCGGCCCGGTCGGAACGCGCGCTGGACGTACCTGACCGCTGATCCGGTGGCCGTCCTTGAGTCGCCGGCGGCGGGTCCGGATCCGTTCGCGGTCGCACGCCGGCTGGTCGGCCGTCTCGACAGGACGGTGCTGATCCCGGCGGACGCGCCGCCATTCCTCGGCGGGCTCGTGGGTTTCATCGGCTACGACGTCGGCGCCGTCCTCGAGCGGCTGCCCGCGCTCGCGCCCGCGGACCAGGATCTGCCGCCACTCCGGCTCGCTCTCCACGACTGGGTCGTCGCGTGGGACCGGCGGACCGGTCACGCGTGGATCGGTGGTCGGGCGCTCGACGGCGACGCGCGGCGGCTCGCCCGCCGGCTCGACGACGTCCACGCGCGTCTGACATCGCCTCCGTCCGCCGCACGCGCGGTCGCCGGAACGGCCGATGACGACGGAGCCACGCCGCTCACCTTCCGGTCGGGACTCGGCCGCGGCGAGTACAAGGCTGGCGTCACAACCATCCGCGAGCACATCGCGCGGGGCGACCTCTATCAGGCCAACCTGACGCGGCGGCTCGAAACGCCGTTCGATGGCGACCCCTGGCCGCTCTATCGACGGCTTCGGACCGGGGACCCCTCGCTCTTCTCCGCATATCTCGATCTCGGTGCCGGTCAGCTCACGGGGCGGCCGCGCGCACTCCTGTCCGCCTCGCCGGAGCCGTTCCTCTCGGTCGACGGCCAGGGCGTCGTGATGACCGACCCGATCAAGGGCACCCGCCCGCGGGGACGCGATGCGGCGAGCGACCGCGCGCTCGCACGCGACCTCCTCTCGAGCGCGAAGGATCGCGCCGAGAACGTGATGATCGTGGACGTTCTCCGCAACGACCTCGGGCGCGTCTGTCGCCCGGGGAGTGTCCGCGTCCCCCGTCTCTGCCGGCTCGAGCGCACGGCAGCCGTCCAGCATCTCGTTTCGACCGTCACGGGCGTCCTCTCCGATGATCGCGACGCCTTCGACCTCCTCGCCGCGTCCTTTCCCGGCGGATCGATCACCGGCGCGCCCAAGATCCGTGCGATGGAGATCCTCGAAGGGCTCGAGCCCGTCCGCCGCGGGCCGTACACCGGCGCCATCGGCTGGATCGGCCCCGACGGAGCGATGCAGACGAGCATCGTCATCCGGACGTTCGTCGCGGACGGACAGAAGCTCACCCTCCATGTCGGTGGCGGCATCACGTGGAAGAGCGACCCGGCGGCGGAATGGGATGAGACGGTCGCCAAGGCGCGCGGCCCGCTCAGCGCCATCGGCGGGGTCGAAGCGGCATGACGCGGTCCAGCGCCAGCGGCGGATCGTCCTCGGCACCTGGACACGTCTGGGTCGACGGTCGGGTGCTGCCGGCGGACGGCGCCCAGCTGTCGGTGTTCGATCGGGGCTTCCAGCTCGGCGACGGGGTGTTCGAGACATTGCGCGTCCGCCGCGGCCATCCGACCGAGCTCGCCGAGCACGTCGCCCGACTCCATCGATCCGCCGCAGGCCTCGACATCAGCCTGCCCGAGGATCTCGACGATGCGCTGCGCGATGGCATCGCCGAGCTGCTTGCAGCCGACGGCCTCGACGGCCCGGCCGGCGACGCATCCGTCCGCATCACCGTCTCGCGCGGCCCGTTCCGCGGCCGCGGCCTCCTTCCGCCGACGGAGGTCGTCGAGCCGACGATAGCCATCCAGGCCTGGCCCGTCGTCGCGGCACCGGCGGACCACCTCGAACGCGGGCTGCACCTCGTCGCCTCGGCGGTTCGCCGCGACCCGGCGAATCCGCTCGTGACGCTCAAGACGACCTCGCGCGCCGACTACGTCTACGCCCGGCTCGAGGCGCGACGCGCCGGCGCGGACGACGCGCTCTTCCTGACGATCGACGGTCACCTCTCCGAGGGCACGACGGCGAACATCTTCCTCGTCCGGCGTGGTGGCCTCGCCACGCCGTCGCTCGACTGCGCGATCCTGCCCGGCACCACGCGATCCTGGCTGCTCACCTGGGGTGCCCGGCTCGGGCTCCGTCCGGCTGAAGCGCGGCTGACCCCCGCCGACCTCGCCGCCGCCGACGAGGCGTTCCTGTCGTCGTCGGTCGCCGGGATCCTGCCGGTCACGCGGTTCCAGGGCGCGGCGATCGGCGAGGGCGTGCCGGGGCCGTGGACGCTGCGCGCGCGTGCGGACCGCGAGGCGATGATCCTCGCTGGCGACGAGGGCAGATGAAGCGCGACGAGCTCATCGCCGCGACGCGTGCGCTCGTCGAGGAAGGCGACAGGCTCCAGGCCGATCCCTCGATGACGTCGCTCCAGGTCTGGCTCCAGCGCTCGGACGACCTGCTCGCATCCGCGTGGGGGAGCATGGATCGCTACCACCTCGCCTGGTTGATGGTCGGGAAACCCAAGGGAATCGTCCGTGGTCGCGCGATGACGCTTGCCGAGGAGGCGGCCTACGTCCGCGAGGTCGCCGAGCAGAAGACGGCGGCGCTCAAGATGAGCCTCGATGCGGTCGAGCGTCAGGGCATGCCGTTCGTCGGTGAGTCGGGCGGCGTCGGCGGCCCCGGTGGTGCCGCGACGACGGGCCCTGGCGTGGATCGGGCGCCCGACCGCGCCGGTCTCCCGACCGACCCGGCGCTCGCGGAACGCCTCGCAGAGGCTCGCCGTCAAGCAGGGGAGCACCTCGACCACGACGCTCCGCGAGCGCCTCGCCCCGAGAAGATGCAGCGGTGACCGACGAGCGGGTCCCGGCCGTCGGCGGTCAGCGAACGGTGCCCGCGCCGGACCCGATCGCGCGCGATTACATCCTGTTGGCGCTCCGGCTTGACCAGCACATCCCCGGGCTCGTCGACGGCTACTTCGGTCCGGCGGCGTTGAAGGCGCAGGTCGACATGGAGCAGCCTCGGTCGGCCGTCCGCCTCCGCGACGACGCCGCGGCGTTGCGTGCCCGGCTCGACGCCGAGGTGAGCGACCCCGACCGGCGCGCCTACCTCGACGTCCAGCTGGCCGCGCTCGAAACCCAGGCCGCCGATGTCGCCGGCGACGGGCTCCCATATCTCGATCACGTCTCGCGGTGCTTCGATCACACGCCCGCCTGGATCCCCGACGACCGCTTCGAGGAAGCGGCGACGAGCATCGACGAACTGCTCCCCGGAGACGGTGGACTGGACGACCGTCTGGCCGCCTGGGACAAGACGCTCGAGATCCCTGTCGACCGGCTTCCCGCGGTCCTCGATCTGCTCGTGGGCCGTTTCCGAGCCGCCGCCGCGAATCTTTTCGGCCTCCCCGACCGCGAGGATCTCCGCGTCTCTCTCGTCCGCGGTCAGCCGTGGAGCGCCTACAACTGGTTCGACGGTGGGCGGCGGTCGCGAATCGACGTGAACACGGACCTGCCGACACTGGCGTCCAGACTGCCCGGCACGGTCGCACATGAGACCTACCCCGGCCACCACCTCGAGCACGCGACCAAAGAGGCGCAGCTCGTCGACCGGCTCGGGCGGCTCGAGTCGTCGATCCTGCTCATCAACACACCGGAATGCCTGATCAGCGAGGGCCTCGCCGATCTCGGCGAGCGGTTCGTGGCACCCGCGGACGAGCGCGTGGACCTGCTCGTCGAGGTGTTCGAGCGGGCCGGGCTGGCGGACGCGAGTGACGCTCCAAGCACCCGCGCGACGGCGGAGCGTGCTGCCGCCATCGAACGTCACCGCGCGACGCTCGGCACGATCGGCGGCAACGTCGCACTCCTCCGGCACGTCGAGGGCCGGTCGCACGACGAGGCCGTGGCCTATTTCCGGGATGTCGGGCGCGCCAGCCAGGCTCGAGCCGAGAAGCGACTCGAGTTCATCGAGCACCCGCTCTGGCGGACCTACATCTTCGTCTACGCCGAGGGCGAAGCGCTCCTCGAGCGCTGGATCGACGCTGTGCCCGAGTCCGAACGCGTGGCGAGATTCGGCCGGCTGCTCCGCGAGCAGGTGACGCCCGCCTCGGTCAGATCTCCCGGCTGAACACGACGCGGTCCTCGCCGTCGGCGTCGTAGTCGGCGTACGCGGGCGTCCCGTAGAGGTTCTGGGTGCCCGGACCGTCTGCCGGCACGAAGCCCATCGCGCGATGAAAGGCGACCGATGTCCGGTTGCCGGGCCATGTCACCGCGGTCACCCGCCGAGCCCCGAGGCTGCGGACGTCCTCGAAGAATCGTTCGTAGAGCATCCGACCGACGCGTTCGCCGCGGTGGTTCGGGCTCGTCCCGACCATGTGGATGTACGCCTCGTCCGGCCGATCCGGGCTCATGAAACCCACCAGGAATCCGACGATCCGATCGCCGTCTTCCGCGATCCACGATGTCCCGGCGAAGTGCTGGAACCACAGCCGTGGCAGAAGGGCATGGATCTTGCGGCCGCCCCACCAGTCGTCCACGATGTTGACGAGGAAGCGGTGGTCCGCCTCGACCGGGCGACGGAATCCGATCTCGCTGCTCACCGCGCCGCCACCGCCGCCGCCACGGCGCCGACCGCGAATTCCACGATGACGAGCGGCCCGAAAACCTCGGAGAGGTAGTCCACGAGCGGCAGGACGCCGCCCTCTGCTCTGCCGTACTGCCAGATCCCGACCTGACCGAGCGCGATCGCAGCGACCGTGAGCCCGACCGCCACGGCGATCCGCCGACGACTCGCCAGTCGACCGCTCGCGCCCACGACCAATGCCACGGCCACGCCGAAACCGATGGCGCCCGCGACGACGATCAATCCCGTCGTCACGGTCAGGACGGCGCCGAACAGGACGAGGGCGAGCGCGCCGAGCAGCGCGACGACGAGCGCGACCGCCACTCCCCGGACGACCGAGGCAGACGGATCGTCCCGGGCGGCAGTCTCCGCAGCTGCCTTCTCCTCCGCCTCCCGGTATCGCTCGCCCGGCGGTCGCGCCAGCCGGCGCTGCTCGCCCGGCGGCGAGGTCGGAGCTCGTGGCGCGTCGGGCTCGGACGCGGCGCTCGGGTCGGTGTCGGTCACGCGGGCATCGTATCCGTCGCCCGAGTGGACCCGCGTGGCGATGCCTCGTGACGCACGGTAGACTCGGGCCATGGGGAGTCACCCGAACCTGGGCCTGGCGCCGCGCGACCCGACCGCTGGGTTGCCCGATGCTGCCGCGCGCGTTCGGGCGAACGTCGAGCGCCTCGCCGCGCGCGCGCTGCGCGTCGGGATGGATCTCGATCCGACGATCCAGACGCGCTACGACGAGGCCGGACAGCGCCACCTACTCCGCGACGCCGAGCTGCTCGCAGAACAGGTCGCGGTCTGCCTCGAGGGCGGCGATCCCGAGCACGCCCGCGAGTACGCCGAGTGGACCGTTCCCGTCTACCGCCGCCGGTTCGTGCCGATGGACGACCTCATCACACTCTGCAACGGCCTCCGCGGCGCGCTGCCGAGCGTGCTCGCACCCGGGGAGCTGGCGCCGGCCGGTGCTGCTCTCGATGAGGCGATCGCCGGCTATAAGTGGCATCGCCGGCTCGCCGGTGACGCGCGCAAGCGGAACCGATTCCTTCAGCTGCTCTACAAGGGCGCTTGAGCGGATGACCATCAAGTGGGTCCAGCAGGATCCGCTCGTGATGAACGGCGAGCCGTTCTGCTATGGCTCGCGGCTGACCGTTCGGCAGCTCCTCGAGCTCCGCGCCAACGGCTACGACCTGACGCGCATCCTCACCGACCACCCGGAGCTGCGCGTCCTGGGGGTCGCTGCCGCATACGTCTACGCGGCTGCCGACCGGAAACGGTACGCGGACTTCTTCGAGAAGGACGGAACGCTCACTGGTCCGGGTCTGACGGAGGCCGAGGCCGCGCGTTTGCCGGCTCAGTACCGGGTACCGGGCATCGTCGTCGGAACGGGAGCCCGGGTCGCCGGCTGACCCGTCGCCTGGCCATATCCGAGCGTGATGCTAGGATTATCTGGCCATGACTGACAACGCGACCACGTCCGCACCGACCGCGACGGACGCCGCCGCGTTCGATCCGACCCGCCGAGCGACCGAGCTCGCCATCCTCGATGCGCTGCGCTCGGTGGTGGACCCGGAGATCGGGATGAACGTCGTGGAGCTCGCCCTCATCAAGCAGATCATCCTCGGCGAGGATTCGACCGAGGTGAAGATGATCCTGACCACGCCGTTCTGTCCCTACGCCGGGTCGATGATCGCCCAGGTCAAGGAGCAGGTCGAGACGGTGGTCGAGCACGACGTGAAAGTGACCTTGCTGGCCGAGCGGTGGGATCCGCGCGACGCCGGCCTGATGTGGTGAGGACCGAGAGCCTGGAGGGCGCCGACCGATGAACGAGCAACCACCGACCAACCGGAACCAGTTCCAGACGCCGTACGCGTCGAACCCCGCACGGCCGGCGGTGCCGGGCGGCGAGGTCCTTCGGCCGGCCGCGACACCCTCCGCCCTCGGCGTCAAGCCCGATGCACGACTCGCCAATGCGTTCCTGTCGCAGGCGTTCCTGTGGATGTTCGCCGGCCTCCTCGTGACGGCGGGCATCGCCTTCGTCGTCCAGAGCAATCCGAAGCTCCTCCAGTTCGCTGAAGGCAACTTCTTCCTGCTGTTCATCGCCCAGCTCGCCATCGTCATGGTCATCGCGGGCGCCATCAATCGGATCAGCGCGACGACCGCCCTGGCGCTGTTCTTCGTCTACGCCGCGACGCTTGGGATCACGATCGGGTTGATCGTCGCGAGCTACACGACCGGTTCCGTCGTGACCGCGTTCCTGAGCGCGTCGGCGATGTTCGGCGCTGCCGCCGTCTACGGGAAGGTGACGCACCGATCACTCGCGCGTCTCGGCGGGATCCTGTTCATGGGTCTCATCGGGCTGTTCGTCGCGATGATCCTGAACATCTTCCTTGCCTCGAGCGCCATCACGTGGCTGATCTCGATCGTCGGCGTCGTCCTCTTCACGGCCCTCACGGCATACGACGTCCAGCGGATCCAGTCGGGCGACATCGCGGCGCAGACCGGGTCTATGGAGAAGGCCGCGGTCATCGGCGCGCTCCAGCTCTACCTGGACTTCATCAACCTGTTCCTGTTCATGCTCCGCCTGATGGGCGGCCGCAGCTAGGTCAGGAGACCCTCGACCGACCCGATCACGGCGTCGGCCTGCGACTCGAGATCCGACCGGGCACCGACGCCCGTGAGAACGCCGATGACGAGGGCCACGCCCGCAGCGCGCGCCATCCGAAGGTCGGCCGCGGTATCGCCGACGACGGCCGTCCGAGCGGCTGCGATCCCGAGGTCAGCGCACAGGCGCGCGATCATGTCGCCAGCCGGCTTGACGGGCACGCCGTCGTCGGCGCACACGATCGCATCGACCGCTTCGCTGAGGCCCAGTGCCGCGAGGGTGCGCTCGGTCGGGTCCCGGTCGTCGCTCGTCGCGATCGCGATCCGGCGACCTGACGCCCGGAGCCGCCCGAAGAGCGCCGGCAGGTCGGCCAGCGGTCGCGCCAGCGCGACGGGGTCCGGCGCGTGCCAGGCGACGTCGAGCGCACGGTCGGCGTCGGGTCGCTCGACGCCGGCATCGACGAGGAGGTCGCGTGTCCGCTCGCGCAGGCGCGCCATCGGCGTCGCCGCCAGCCCACCGCCGGGCAGGACCGTGCCGGTCTCCGGGTCGTAGCCCAGCATCTCGAACAGCGCCGCGTCGAGCTCGCGTCCGGTGGCCCGCTGCAGCGCTTCGGCGAGGGCGACCGCCCAGCCGCTCCACATCGGCCCGAACTCGATGATCGTGCCGTCCTTGTCGAAGACGACGAGGTCGATGCCGTCGAGTCGGACGGTCAAACCTCCGCGCCGGCCTCCGCCGACACGATCGCGGCGTCGCGCGCGGCGCCGAGCACGAAGCACGCCTCGGGCGGGAAGGAGGCTGTCACCGTCTCGCCCACACCCGGGACCTTGAGATGCGGTTCGTTGAATGTGTCGAGCGCGATGATCGTCGGTGTGGCGCCGTCCGCGCCGTCGCCGACGCGGAATCGGATCCGGACGATCGAGCCGAGGAAGTTGATGTCCTCGACGACGCCGCGGAGGTGGTTCGCGCCGGGGACGCCCTCGCGCAGCGAGATCCCCTCGGGTCGAACGGCAAGGATCACCAGTCCGTCGTTTCCGGCTCCGCTGATGACCTTGCTCGTGTGGACCTCCTGGCCGTCGATCGATACGCGACCGGATGCGGCGTCGATGACGCCCGCGTTGACCAGATTGAGCGTCCCGACGAATGAGGCCACGAACGCCGTTGCCGGGAAGTTGTAGATCTCGGACGGTGTCCCGATCTGCTCGATCCGGCCGTCGCTCATGACGACGACCCTGTCAGAGAGCGACAGTGCCTCTTCCTGATCGTGGGTCACGTAGACCGTCGTGATGCCCAGTTGACGCTGGATCGCCCGGATCTCCTTGCGCAGGACGATCCGGATCTTGGCGTCGAGGGCAGACAACGGCTCGTCGAGCAGGAGCACCTGCGGCTCGATGGCGAGCGCCCGCGCGAGCGCCACGCGCTGCTGCTGGCCGCCCGACATCTGCCAAGGGAACCGTCCGCCGCGATCCTCGAGGTGGATGAGCTCCAGCAGTTCCTTCACACGCTTGTCGATCTCGGACTTCGGGCGCTTGCGGACCTTCAGTCCGAACCCGATGTTGTCGGCGACGGTCATATTCGGGAACAGCGCGTACGACTGGAAGACCATGCCGACGTTGCGCTGGTTCGGGGCGCGATACGTGATGTCCGTACCGTCGACGACGATCGTGCCGGCGGTCGGCTTCTCGAAGCCCGCGATCATCCGGAGCGTGGTCGTCTTGCCGCAGCCCGACGGCCCGAGGAACGAGACGAACTCGCCGCGCACCGCGTCGAGGTTGAAGTCCTCGACCGCGACCGTGCCACCCGGGAACGTCTTCTGGACCCCGGTCAGCGTCAGGAACGACATGATTCGCTTGATCCTCTCTAGCGGGCGCCGGCGACGACGACGCGTGTCCGCGCGCCGCGACCGATGAAGGCGATGAGGATCATCGCCATCCAGGTCAGGGCGAAGCTGATGATCGAGGCGGCGGCAGGCTCATACGCCTTCGTCTGGCCGAGCAGCGACAGGTACGGCCCGAAGGCCGGTCGGGCAAGGAACGTCGCGATCGTGAACTCACCGACGACGATGGCGAGCGTCAGGAATGCTCCGGACAGCAGGGCAACCCGTACGTTCGGAAGGATGACCCGCGTGATGATCCTCGGCCAGCCCGCGCCGAGACTCTGCGCGGCCTCGGTCAGCGAGCGGATGTCGATCGACTGCAGCCCCGTGTCGATCGCCCGGTACATGTACGGGAACGACAGCACGACGTAGGCGAACGTGAGCAGGGCGCTGCTCCCGAAGTCGGTATACGTGAACGGCAGCGGGGGATGGCTGAACGTGCTGATGAGTCCGAAGACGAGGACGATCGGCGGGATGACGAACGGCAGGAGCGTGATGAACTCCACGAACGGCCGTGCGCGTGGCACGCGCAGCCGGACCCAGAACGCGGTCGGCAGCAGGAGGCCGATGCTCACGACGATCGTGATCGACCCGATGACGAACGAGTAGATGAGTCCGCTCCAGAAACCGGACCCTCGGCCGGCAAGGACGTTGCCGTAGAACTCGAGCGACGGCGGCGCACCGACGGCGCCGAGCGGGTTGCCGAGCGAGAACAGGAACGTCCCGAGCAGCGGCAGGAAGAAGTACATGAAGCCGACGAGGAAGACGAGCCACCACCAGATCCTCGACCACCTCATCGCTGCCACCGTGCGGCGCGGCGCTGGAGCCAGAGGTAGATGAGGATCGAGCCGCCCATGATCACGACCATCCCCATCGCGATGGCATAGCCGAGACCGACGTTGTTGAGGACATCACCGCGCAATTGGGCGCTGAGGACGAGGGTGATGATCGGCAGCGTGCCACCCGTCAGCTGGTAGGCCGTGGCCTGGGCCCCGAAGGCGTTGCCGAAGAGCAGCACCATCGTGCCGAGGATGGTCGGCGTGAGGATCGGCAGGGCGACGTAGCGCCAGTACTGCGCGCTCGAGCCGCCCATGTTCTCCGACGCCTCGCGCCACTCGCGTTTCAGGCCGTCGATGGCCGGCGCCATGATCAGGACCATCAACGGGAACTGGAAATAGAAGTAGACGATCTCCAGGCCGACCTTGGAGTAGAGCGTGAAGCCGTTGCCGTAGAGGTCGATGCCAAGCGCCTTCAGGAAGACCGTCAGCAGGCCGATCCGGCCGAGGGTGAAGGTGAACGCGATGGCGAGCGGAACCCCGGCGAAGTTCGAGGCGACGCCGGAGAACGTCAGGAGTCCCGCGCGGAGCGGCCCCGGCAATCCACCGCCGACGACGGCATAGGCGAGCAGGAACCCGAAGATGCCGCCGAGGACGGCCGTGACGACGCTGATCTCGATGCTCGAGAAGAAGGCGCTGCGGATCTGCGGTGTGCCGAGGTCGGCGTAGTTCTGGAGCGTCGGTTGGCCGGCGGAGTCCTGGAAGCTCCCGACGACGAGGTAGAAGGTCGGGATCAGCAGGAACAGGGTCGCGAAGACGAAGAATGGGACGAGGCCGAGCCACGTCCAGGTGAAACGACGTCGCCCAAGCCGCGCCGGAGGCGCGACCTGGGCGATCGTGACAGCCATCGCTGAACTGTCGGGTCTGGGTCGGGTCGGGTTACTGGACGGTCACACCGACGGTCGTCGGCCAGCCCTTGACGATCACTTCGGTCGCCTTGGTGATCTGGTCGAGCGTCGGCAGGACGACGCCGGTCGTGTCCGGAAGCTTGGCCTCGGCCGCCTGGTCGACGGTGCCCTTGGCCTTCATGTCCTCGTGGCGGATCGGGACGCAGTAGCCCTTCAGCCACGCGTTCTGACCCTCGTCGGAGTACAGGTATTCCATCCACAGCTTGGCGGCGTTCGGATGCGGCGCGTACTTGCTGATCGCCTGGACGTACATGCCACCGAACCGGCCGGTCGTCGGGACGACGACCTCGATCGGGGGATTGCCCTTCAGCGAGTCCTTGTCGGCGAGCGCGTTGTAGGTCCACGCGATGCGGATCGGCGTCTCACCCGACGCGACCGTCTGGGCGTTGCCGATGACCGGGACGAAGTTCTTCGCCTCGTTGAGCTGCTTGAAGAACTGGAGACCGGGCTCCGCGTTGTCGACCCCGCCGCCTTGCGAGAAGCCGGAGGCCCAGACGCCGGAGGTCGCCTGGTTGGACGCGGTCGGGTCACCGGCGAGGGCGACCATGTTCTTGTAGTCGGGCTTGAGCAGGTCCGACCAGTCCTTCGGGACGGTCGTCACGACCTTGGTGTTGACCTCGAACGAGAGGACGCCGTAGTAATCGCCGTACCACAGGCCGGACGCTTCCTTGGCGTTGTCCGGGATGGAGTCCCACGTGGACACCTTGTACGGCTGATACAGGTCCTCGGTGACGCCCTGGGGGCCGTACGACAGGCCGACGTCGACGACGTCAGGCGCCTGCGGCCCGGGGTTGGTCTTGTTGGCCTTGATGGCTTCGAGCTCGTCCTTCGAGCCGCCGCCCGGGTTCAGGCCGTTGATCGGGATTCCGTACTTCGCGGTGAACCCATCGATGAGGGCACCGTAGTTGCACCAGTCGCGCGGCAGCGCGATGGTCGTCAGGCCGCCTTCGGCCTTGGCCGCGGTGACGAGGGCGTCCATGTTGGCCGCGCTCGCCGATGGGGCGGCAGACGCGCCTGTCGACGCGGCGGCCGACGCTGCCGCGGACGCGGCAGTCGACGGGGCGGCGGCCGATGGTGCTGCCGCGGACGGGGCTGCGGCGGACGGGGCGGTCGACGACCCTGCCGTCGAGCAGGCGGCGAGCGCGATGCTCGCGATCACCAGGAGACCCGCCGAGCGGGTCACGAAACGATGCCTAGACAAGATGTCTCCTCCATGCCTGTACGTGGTTCCGATCCGAAGACCGCGAGATCCTCCTCAACCCCGGATCGACTGTGTCGATCGCCCGCCAGTGTGGCCGAGCCCCGGGGCGCTTGCGCGGTCTTCGCGTGCATTGGACAGCCCGATTACAGAACCGTCAAGAGGATGCACCAGATTCGTCAACGTGGTGTGAACATCGCGACATATACTCCCTGACCATCAGGCCCCTGGGCTCCTTGCTCGGGCGCCCGATCGGAGGGTGCGATGACCGCTGTCCCCGGCGATCGAGGAGACCCGGCCGAACCGCCGACGCTCCAGGACCCGCTTGCGGAGTCGATGCGCCTCGTGGAGCTTGCCGACAAGCAGGGCCTGCTCGTCCGGCTGATGGGCGGCATGGCGATCCGCGCTCACGCGCCGGACTGGCCGGCACGGACGCGACGGGTCGAGGTGGATCTCGACTTCGCGACGCGCGGCAAGGACCGTGGTGCGTTCTACGACCTTCTGACGCGCGAGGGCTACACCGCGGACAAGCGGCACAACGCGCTGTTCGGTGGGAAGCAGGCGTACTTCGTCGACGTGCCTCGCCACAGGCCGGTCGACGTCCTCGTGGACAGCCTCGAGATGTGCCATCGCTTCGAATTCGGCGACCGGCTGGCGAAGTCGATGCCGACGCTTCCGCTCGCGGAGCTCCTCCTCTCGAAGCTCCAGATCGTCAAGATCAACCGCAAGGACGTGCTCGACGCGCTCGTGCTTCTTGCCGAGCACCCATTGGCAGGGGACGACGGCGCACCCGACGCGCGCCAGGGACAGGGTGCGATCAACGTCCCGCGGATCCTCTCGTTCACCTCGAACGACTGGGGTTGGTGGCGGACCGTGACGGGCAACCTCGACACGCTCGACAAGTACTTGAAGGTCGAGGCCACGCCCGAGGATCTCGACCTCGCGACCGGGCGGGCGGTCCTGTTCGACCCCGCGGCGCAGGTCTCGACGATGCTGTTCGGAATAGAGTAGTGTAGGTAATGTTTGT
>JBJMNA010000224.1:0-3056 GCA_045804485.1 Chloroflexota bacterium | reverse complement strand
GAACCGGTTGCCGCCGACGCGCAGGCTATGCGAGACGACGATGCCACCGAGCGCGATGACCGCGATCTCGCTGGTCCCGCCGCCGATGTCGATGATCATGTTCCCGGATGGCCCGCTGATGGGGACGTTCGCGCCGATCGCCGCGGCGAGCGGCTCCTCGATGAGGTACGCCTCCTTCGAGCCCGCCTTCAGTGCGGCGTCACGGACGGCCCGCTTCTCGACGCTGGTGACCCCCGCCGGCACGCTGATCATCACTTCCGGCTTGCCGAACGCGACCCGGCCCTTGCGGACCTTGCCGATGAAGTGGCTGAGCATCGCCTCGGTGATGACGTAATCCGCGATGACGCCGTCCTTCATCGGGCGGATCGCGTGGATGTTGGTCGGTGTCCGGCCGATCATCTCCCGCGCTTCGTCTCCGACCGCGACGATCCGGTTGTCGTCGGAAACGGCGACGACGCTCGGTTCGGAGATGACGATGCCCCTGCCCTTCACGTAGACGAGGACATTGGCCGTGCCAAGGTCGATACCGATCTTCATGGGGTCGTGGCCGCTGTCCCTTCCGCGGAGCGCGCGAGGCTGGCGCCGATGTCGAGGAACTTGCGTTCGATGTTCTCATAGCCCCGGTGAACGTGGTGCGCACCGTGGATGACCGTGGTCCCCTCCGCCGCGAGCGCGGCGAGGATCAGCGACGCACCCGCGCGCAGGTCGCCGATCTCGACCTCGGCGCCGACGAGCCGCGACGGGCCCTCGATCGTCGCGTGATGCGGGTCCCTCATGTCGATCCGGGCGCCCATCCGACGGACCTCGCCGAGCCATTCGAGACGGTCCTCGAAGATCGCCTCGTGGACGCGCGATGTGCCGGTCGCCTGGGTCAGCAGGACCGCGGTCGGCGGCTGGAGGTCGGTCGCGAGACCCGGGTATGGCGCCGTCTCGACATCGATCGCGCGATAGCCGCCGTCGAACAGGGCGGACCCGTCCACGTCGATCGTGTCCGTCCCGCATGACACGCCGACCCCGATCCGCTCCATCGTCTCGACGAAGGACGCGAGGTGGTCGCACGGGGCGTTCTCGAGGGTCAGTCGCCCGCCGGTCACGGCGCCCGCGATGATGAACGTGCCAGCCTCGATGCGATCGGGGATCACTCGATGCTCCGCGCCGCGCAGCCGCTTGCGGCCCTCGATCTCGATCGTGTCCGGGTAGGTGCGCTCGACGGCCGCGCCCATCGACTGGAGGAACGCGATGAGGTCGTCGATCTCGGGCTCCTGCGCCGCGGGCCGGATGATCGTGTGGCCTTCCGCGAGCGTCGCCGCGAGCATCGCGTTCTCCGTCCCCATGACCGACACGATCGGGAACCGGATCTCACTCCCGCGAAGGCGGCCGGGTGCCGTCGCGAAGTAGTAGCCGTTGCGATACTCGATCGAGGCGCCCAGGGCGCGCATCGCTTCGACGTGAAGGTCGACCGGCCGCCGGCCGATGCGATCGCCGCCGGGGTTGCTGATGATGACCCGCCCGAACCGGGTGAGGAGCGGACCGAGCAGCATGAAGCTCGCGCGCATCTTGGCCGCGGCCTCGAGCGGCACGAAGAGCCACTCGACGTCGCCCGAGGCGACCTCGTAGACGTTCTCCTCGGGATGATCGACCACGACGCCGAGGTCGCGCAGCGTGTCCGCCATGACGCGCACGTCCTCGATCTCGGGAACGTTCGTGAACCGGCACCTCTCGCCCGTCAGCGTCGCGGCGGCGAGCAGCTTGAGGGCCGCGTTCTTCGCGCCGCTGATCGGGACGACGCCCTCGAGCCTGTGGCCGCCCTCGACCACGAAGACCTCGCGAGCGACCGGCTCAGGGTGGTATTCCCAGTGGAACGGCCGCGCATCAGCCACGGTTCAGCGCCTTATCTCGACGGTCGCGGACACGAGGCATCAACCTCGGCGCCGCGGACCCTCGCGGTGTCGCCTTTCCGCCACACGGATCCGGAGCAGCGCCTGCTGGAGCTGCGCACGAGCGGCGGCGAGATCGCCGGCATCGCTCGGGCCGGCCGTCTCGAGCGTCCGTTCCGCCTCACGACGCGCTTCCTGCGCCTTCTCAAGGTCGATCTCGCTGGCGAGGTCGGCCGTCTCGGCCATGACCACGACCCGATCCGGCCGAACCTGCAGGAATCCGCCCGCGATCGCGAACGACTCCTCGGCCCCGCCCTTCCGGATCCGCAGCTCGCCGACACCCAACATCGACACCAACGGAGCGTGATGCGGCAACACCCCCAACTCCCCCTCACTCCCGGGCAGCTGCACCGAATCCACCGTGTCTGAATAGGCAAGCCGCTCGGGGGTGACGATCTCAAGCAAGAGGGGCATCAGCTCACCTCGGGCAGCGTGACGAGGCTTCTGCCGGCGCGTGGCCGCCGAGGCGCGCGCCCGTTAGGCGCCCCGCCGTAGGGCGCGCAGATCGGTGGACGGGCGCCGGCGAACTCCCCCATCACGACGCCAGCTTCGCCGCATTTTCGCGAACGTCGTCCAGGGTGCCGGCAAGGAAGAAAGCCTGCTCCGGGAGCGTGTCCGCGTTGCCTTCGAGGATCTCCTTGAAGGACTGCACCGTGTCCTTGATGTTGACGTACTTGCCGCTCCGGCCCGTGAAGACCTCGGCGACGAAGAACGGCTGGCTCATGAACCGCTGGAGCCGGCGGGCGCGGGCGACGGTGGACTTGTCCTCTTCCGACAGCTCGTCGATGCCGAGGATGGCGATGATGTCCTGGAGGTCCCGGTAGCGCTGGAGGACACGCTGGGTCTCGCGCGCGACGTCGTAGTGCTCCTGGCCGACGATGTTCGGGTCGAGCACGCGCGACGTCGACGTCAGCGGGTCGACGGCGGGATAGATGCCGAGCTCGGCGATGCTCCGCTCGAGCCGGATGGTCGAGTCGAGGTGGGCGAAGGTCGTTGCCGGCGCCGGGTCCGTGTAGTCGTCGGCAGGGACGAAGACCGCCTGGAGCGACGTGATCGAGCCATCGCGCGTCGAGGTGATCCGCTCCTGGAGCCCCGCCATCTCGGTGGCGAGGTTCGGCT
>JBJMNA010000223.1:0-3979 GCA_045804485.1 Chloroflexota bacterium | reverse complement strand
GGCGATTCGTGCTGGGTGGCGGGGACGACCGACGCTGGGCCTGACGGCGTGTCCCTCCATCCCGGCGACATCGGCGCACAGACGAGCGCGGTCCTCGACATCATCGAGCGCGCGCTCGTCGATGGCGGCTTCGAGCTGTCCGATGTCGTCCGGACGCGGATGTTCGTCACCGACATGGCTCGCTCCTCAGAGGTGCTCGCCGTCCATGGCGCGGTGTTCGGCGAGATCCGGCCGGCAGCCACGATCGTCGAGGTCACGGCGCTTCTCGAACCGACGGTGCTGGTCGAGATCGAAGCGGAGGCGCGCCGCGACTGACGCACCCATCTACGCCGGGATCGCCGCCCACCCGAGGGTGCGAGCGACGGCAACGATCGCCACGGCGGCGACGAGCCCGAGGAAGAGGTTGCCCTTCCGCGCGACGAGCCCGAGACAGACGAGGATGGCGACCCATTCGACACCGATATGGAACGAGGGGACGTCATCGTCGGACACGATGACCATGACGCTCACCGCGGCGAGTGCGGTCAGGACGGCCGGGCCGACCAGCTGCAGGTAGTCGAGGACGATCTTCGGAAGCCTGTCGATGCCGGGCGCGAGCAGGCCGAGAGCGCGGCTCGGGTAGGTGACGGCGAACATCAGGACGGCGAGGACGACGAGGTTGGTCGTCATCGGTGTTCCGGGTCGTCGTCGGCGTGAGCGCCCGGCATGGAATAGCGGGCCGCCGACCCCTGGCTGCCGAGCCGCGCGATCTCATCCGCCGCACGGGCGGGAACGAGCAGCCCGACCATCGGCCCGATGATGCCGCCCGTCACGATCCCGACCGACGGGCTGGAGACGAGCGCGACGGCGACCGCGACCGCCGCGCCGACGATCGCAGCGACGAGCTCGCGACGCCCCGTGATCAGCCCGACCGCGAGCCCGATCATCGCCGCCGGGAAGATGATGTCGATGCCGAGACGCGCCGGATCCGGGATCTGCGCGCCGAGGACGACGCCCGCGATCGTCGCGATGTTCCACGGGATGAACGTCACCGCGATCGCCGCGACCCAGTAGCCCCAGGCGTCGGTCCGGCCGATCCGCCGGAAGTGGCTGATCGTCAGCGCGAAGGCCTCATCGGTCAGGAGATGCGCCATGACCGCACGCCGCGCGACGGGCAGGCCGCGGAACCACGGCGCCAGCGCGGCCGAGTAGAGCAGATGTCGGGCGTTGAGAAGGAACGTCAGGAGGATGATCCCGGGCCACGGCAGGCCGCTTGCGACGTAGCCGACCGCCGCGAACTGCGCGGCGCCCGCGAAGACGATGACGCTCATCGCCATCACCTCGACCGGCGAGAAGCCGGCCTCGCGCGCGGACAGCCCATAGACGAAGCCGAAACCGATCGCGGAGATGGCGATGCCGACGCCGTCCGCTGCGAGCCTCCGGCGGCTCGACTCCGTGTCGGGATCGTCGGCGCCCGGCGCGGCGTTCGTGCTGTCCGGGCGACCCGACGCGAGGGAATCGCTCAGCGCAGGAACGTCTTCGCGCAGGTGCCGTCGCAGACCACGAAGACCGCGTGCTTGTCGACCGCGTACCCGGCGGCGTGGAGGAGTCCCGGGCAGCCCGGTGTCGGGCACTTGTAGACCCACCAGCGCTCGTTCGCGTCGAGCGGCGTCGTGAGGCCCTTTATCGTCGCCTCGAGGCCGTCGCGCGACGCGAGGAGGCCGGCGATGACGTCTTTCCGCTGGCTGTCGGTCTCGCTCGTGTACGGGTAGTTCTGGCCGACGTTCGAGGTCACCGCTGGCTCCGCTCCACCCCCGCCGCCGCGACGGGACCACGCTCCGAGTATCGCACAGGGGGAGACCCGCCCGGCCGTCACCCGCAGGTGGGCGGCAGCGATCCGGCGTCTCTCACGCAGTGGCCTCGCCGACCTGCATCCCCCGGTTCGCGGCGTCGATCTCGTGCTCCTGGCGGCGTAGCCGGCTGAGCGGGACGAGCGCGACACCGAGCAGCACGAACGTGGCGATGAGCATGCCGTCGATGCCGCGCCAGTCGGCGGCGAACCCGCCGATCAGGCTGCCCGCGATCTGGCCGATGGCCAGGAAGACCGAATAGAGACCCATGATCGCGCCGCGGTCCGACGGGAAGCGCTCGGAGATGTCGGCGAGCAACCCGAGCGCGGCGGGAGTCGCGCCGGCGAGGACGAACAGCCCGGCGCCGGCGAGCAGGATCGCGACCGCGAGCACCGCGACGGGCAGCCCGGCCGAATGGTTGGCGAGGAGCCCGGCCGCGACGAGAACGGCGCCACCGACGATGCCGTACAGGATGATCGTGGTCCGGCGCATCGACTTGAACCGGTTGCCCCAGTAGAGCAAACCGACGCCGAAGACGATCGCGATGGCGATCGCCGCGAGCGTGATCTGGTTCGCGTCGAAGCCACGCATGAGCACCTGGTCGGGGAATTCCGGGTTCGGCTTCGAGAACTGGAAGAGCGACTGGCTGAACCACAGGCCGATGCTCGCATTGAGCGCGACCCAGGTCGGGGCGAGCAGCAGGACGTGTGACGAGCGGATGAGCGCCACGTATCTGCCGGCGCCGACGTGCGTGGAAGCGATCGCGTCGGCGTCGCCGGCGGGGTCCTCCACGCCGCGCGAATAGATGAGGAACGAGATGGCATAGACGCCTGCGTTGAGGAAGAACGCGGTCGGACCGATGGCCTCGAACAGCTTCGGCGCGACGATGAAGCCGACCCCGAGGCCCGCCAGCGTCGCGCCCTCGAAGCGAGCGGCCGCCCTGCCGCGGAGGAGCTCGTTGCCCGCCGTCGCGAGCGCGATGAATCCCAGGATCGACGGGACGCTCGCCGCCGTCGACGCCCCTTCGAGCAGGCGCGTCGCACCGAGCAGCGGGAGCGACGTCGTGAGCCCCGTCAGGACGACGGCGATGCCGCCGAAGATCGGCCCATAGAGCATCACCCGGTGGTGCCCGTACCGGTCGGACAGGATGCCGAAGATCGGCGAGAGCACGAGCTCGGACAGGTAGAAGACCGCGGCGAACAGCCCGACGACGGCCGCGTCGACCTCAGGCCCGCCGTGGCTCGGCAGGTCCGCCAGGTAGAGCCCGAGCATCGCACCGGTGAGACCGGTCGAGAAGCGCAGCGTGAAGGTGCCGAGGAGGACGAATCGGAGGGACCGTTCCATCAGGGAATCCTAGCGGGCGCGACTTCTCGATGGACTCCGGCCCGTATCATGCCGGCAACGTTCGGGGCCCAGCCGCCAGGAGGAGCCGATCCGTGAGCCGCGTCGCGATCTTCACCGATTCGGCATCGGACTTCGACCCGGCCGACGCGGACGCCGAGGGCATCACCATCGTCCCGCTCCTGGTGACCTTCGGTGCGGACACCTTCCGGGCGGGCGTGGACCTCTCGACCGAGGCGTTCTGGGAGCGCATGGTCGCGCCTGACGCGCCGTTCCCCAAGACGGCGGCGTCGTCGCCCGGCGATTTCAAGGACGCCTACGAGGCTGCCTTCGAGGCCGGTGCGGAGGCGATCATCTCGATCCATGTCGCGGGCACGCTATCGGGGACGATCAAGAGCGCGCAGGTCGCGCGTGACATGCTGCCGGACCGCGAGATCCATGTCGTCGATTCGCAGGGAGCGTCGATGGGCGAGGGAATCCTCGCCCGGATGGGCGTCGAGCTCGCGGCGGATGGACGACCCGCCGCCGAGATCGCGGAGACGCTCGAAGCACGTGCGCGGGACATCCGCATCTACCTGACGCTCGAGACGCTCGAATACCTGAAGAAGGGCGGCCGGATCAGCGGCACCCAGGCGGCCATCGGGACCCTGCTGTCGGTCAAGCCGATCATCCGGGTCGAGGACGGACTGATCGAGACGATCGACAAGGTCCGAACGCGAACGAAGGCGCGCGAGCGGATGATCCAGCTCATCACCGAGCGACCGGTCGAGCGGCTCGCGATCCTGCACACCCAGAGCCCCGATGTCGAG
>JBJMNA010000222.1:0-8996 GCA_045804485.1 Chloroflexota bacterium | reverse complement strand
GAGCACCGCCATCACCACACGCAGCAGCGCAAGTGCTCCCGGCGATGCTTCCAGCGTCGGGTAGATGCCTCGGTACAGGCCGTTGATGAGCCGGAAGGTCAGTGGCGTTAGCAGGACGACGAGCGCGAGCGCGAGCTCGAGGAACCCGTACATCCGGAGGCCGTTGCGCACCCTGTCCGCCACGCGCCCGCCGACGTAGCTGCCGATGGCGATGCCGCCGAAGAACCCCGCCAGGATCGCCGACACCGCCTGCGTCGTATTCCCGAACACGAGCACGAGTTGACGAGACCAGACGATCTCGTCGATCAGCGCCGCCGCACCCGACAGCACGAAGATCGCGAGGATGACGAGGCTCGCACCCGTTCGCGAAGGGGCGGTCACGTGGCCACGGCGACGACCGAGCGGCCCGGCACATCGCTCGCCGTCACGGGCGTCCGGACCAGCGGCACAACTGCAGCGAGTGTCGCGAAGGCTGGAACCCAGAGTGTCGGCAGGGCGACCGTGACCGCGACGACAAGCAAGGGCTCGCCGAAACGTGGCTCGATTCGCGCCGCGATGACGGTGAGGACGGCTCCCGCGACGAACCGGGCGGCATACGGGACGGGCAAGAGAGCGGACGCATCTGCCGGGCCGCGCGCACGAAGGACGTCGAGGAATTGACGCCATAAGTCCGGCGCGAGCGCGACGCTGATGACAAGCAGACCCAGGCCAAACGCCGAGGCGACGACGGCGTCACGCACCCGACCACGAAGAACGAGGTACGGAATCCCAAGCACGGGCGCGAGCTTGATCGCGGCGCCGACCGAGAACCAGCCGCCCCAGCGGCGGAGCCCGAGAACAAGCAGGACCGCGATGATCAGATGGACGTTGCGCGAGACGAACTCGACCGCGATCGGCGGGAAGGCACACATCGCAAGCGCCACGAGGATGTCGCGACCGGCGAGCCAGAACAGACAGCCGAGCATGACCAGGATCCACGCGATCGAGAACACCGCCGAGGGCACGACCGCCGCGACGGGCGCGAGCACCTGCGCGACGATCGGCGGGTACCAGTAGGCATACGGCGTGTTCGATGCAGCGGTCGGGTCGTACAGCGGTTGACCGGCGAGCACCCGCTGGCCCGCGAGCCAGTAGGCATGCTCGTCCGCGACGACCGGCCAGTAGCTGACGGCCACGACGATGAGGAATGACGCCCCGATGGCGGCCAGGACGACCAGGAGGATCCGCCGGGGTGTCACCGCGCGGAGGATAGCATCGGGTCGCGGGTGCCCTACCATCTCGGCCACATGGCCATCGATCGACCCCCGGGCGTCGCCAGCCGACTGATGGCTCTCCTCGGCGACGACGGAGCTTTCGGTCGCGGTATCGCCGCCGTCGTGCTCGTCAGCGCCTGGGTCTCGACCTGGCGACCCCAGATCGACCCGGACTTCGGCTGGCATCTCCGGATCGGCGACACGATCCTCGCCACGAGGGCCGTTCCCAGGACCGATGTCTTCAGCTGGTTGACCGGCGGCCAGCCTTTCCTCGCGCACAGCTGGGCGTGGGACGTGGTTCTTGCGGCCGCCTACCGGTCTGGCGGCCTCGTCGGGACGAGCCTCGTCGCCTTGCCGGTCTCGGCGCTCGCCATCACATTCATGTGGCGCCTGCTCAAGCTGGTCGCCCCCGGCATCCCGCCGTTCCCGCGGTCGTTGCTCGTCGCCTTCGGGATCGTCCTCGGGCTCTCGGTGTGGAGCCCACGAGCGCAGAGCTGGGACGTCGTCCTCGTCCTGGCCACCGTCCTCGCGTGGAGTCTCTGGCTGCGTCGTGGGTCGGTTAGGGCGCTCGTCGTGATCCCACTGATCCCGATCGTGTGGGTGAACGTCCACGGCAGCGGTGCCCTTGCCTTCGTCGCGTGTCTCGTTGCGCTCGTCGTCGCGATTCCGGTTGGCATCCGCTGGGGGACCTGGCCCCGCCGCCCGATCTTGCCGATCGCCGTCAGCTCCATCGTCGCGATCGCTGCGTTCGCCGTGGGACCGAACGGTCCCGACATCCTGTTGCTGCCATTCAATACGCGTGTGGCTGGTCTCGGTACCGCCTTCCTGCCGGCCATCGCCGAATGGCAGTCACCCGACTTCTACGACCCGGGATTCATCGCTCTTCGGGTCGTCCTCGCCGGTGCGGCGCTCCTCGCGCTCGGGCTTCGTCGTCCTCGGCGCGACCCGCTCTTCCTCCTGCTGGCGGCCGGCTGGACGTTCCTCGCGCTCGGCGCTGCGCGGCTGACGATCATCGCTGGGCCGCTCCTGGTCATCGCTCTCGCGCCGGGGCTCGCCGCCAGCGCGCGGATCTGGTTCGGGATGAGGCTGCAACGCACGGAACCGGCTCGGCAGGCCACGACGAGTCCTGCCCTCACCCGTCTCGCCGTCGGGACCGCTTACGCCGTCGCCGTCGTCATCGGCCTCGCCGGCCTCATCCAGATCGTGCCAGCTCGCCAGGATGCGGCGGTCGCCGCGCGCTTCCCGGTCGCGACGGTCGCCTGGCTGACCGACCGGAATTGCCACGGCCGGCTGCTGAACGCCTATGACTGGGGCGGCTACCTCTCCGCCGCCTGGACCGAGGAGGTCGCCACCTACGGGTCGTCGCCAAGCGATCTCGTCGACACCGAGGTCGCGCTGGAGGAGGTCAGGACCGACGTCCGTGGCTGGCTCGATGCCAACCGCGTGGACCTCGTGCTGATGCCGACAGGCGGACCGCTCGATCGCTGGCTCGACGAGGCCGACGGCTGGAGCGTCGCGCATCGCGATCCCCAGGCCACCGTCCACCTCCGCCAAGCGTCGACAGCGTGCCCCGCCGTCGTCGCCGAGGGCGTTAGCGACGGTCAGATCCGATAGGCCCAATAGACGCCGAACACTCCGACGATCACCCCGAAGAAGATCAGCACCTTCCAGCCCGTGCCGATCGAGCCACGATGGACGGCGCCCAACCCGCAAAGAGCGATGACGAACGGCACCGAATCGAGGAAGTAGCGGAAGCCGTACTGCAGCCAACCACCGCCGTAGTAGAGGAGTGTCGGGATCAGGACCGCGATCGTCGCACCGAGCAACCACAACGACCGTCGCTGCCGCCAATCGGCCTGGCTCGCGAACAGGAGCCCGGGGCTTGTGATCAAGACCGACATACCCAGCCCGTCGGGCTTGAAGAACGGGAACGCGGGGATCGGTTTCGGCAAGTGGAGCAGGAACAGATCGATGTTCATCGGGACGTGCGCAAGCGAGAAGAGCCCGAGGGCCCGTTGCGCCTCGAGGAACGGCGGAAGCGAGGCCAAGGCATAACCGGATTCCAGCGGCGTGCCGAAGCGGACCTGGTTGTACGCGAAGAACGCGATGATTGACGGAAGCACGCCGAGCCCGAGGAGAAACCATCCACGGAGGCGAGCAGAGCTCATCGTCGATCGGATGTACCCGCCGGCGACCTCGGCAGACGGCAACGCTGGGCGCGGGTCGAGCATGAGAGCGTAGAACGGGATGGCGAACGCGAGCGGGGCGCGAGTCAGGAACGCGAACCCGGCGAACAGCCCGATCAACCATGCGCGCTGTCGACCGAAGACTTCGACGAGGCACGCGAAGGTCAGGATCGTCGCGATGAGGTGGCCCGTATGCCAGACCCCGCCCCGCGTCGTCACCCACAGGATCTGGGTCGACAGCGCGAAGAGGATCGTCAGCCATAGCCGATCGATGATCCGCTGGACGCCGATGCGGCCCAGCAGCATCCAACACAGGCCAACGCCTCCAGCGGCGAGCAGCGCGTTGACTCCGGTCTCGATGTGGTCGGCCGTCGCCGCCCCGATGAGTGCCACCAGAGGCATCAGCGCTACGGCGGGAAACGGCGCGAACGGGACGTAGAACCGGCCGTCGACGTTGATCACGTCCCACGGGCCAGGCTGGAACGTCAGCCATGTACGGCCATGGAGGAATGCATCCGCGAGGTAGAAGAAGTCTCCGCGCCCAGCGTCGAAATTCCGATCGCTTCCCCAGAAGATGATCGCCGACGCGGCCACGAGCAGAAATCCGATGAGCATCGACCGGTCGAGCCGAGCCCTCGTGTCGGCGGCGGTCGCGGTCGTCACGTCGAGCCCACGGCCGGGTTCGCCGTGACGTTCATGGCCCGACGGCGGTCCCACGCCTCGGCCAGCAACGGACCGAGAAGCATGATCCCGAACAGGACCGGGTAGATCGCCATCGGCATGTACAGGACGATCGGGATGCTCGTGACGATCATGATCCCCAACGCCCACCAGTGACCCCGGTCGAGGAGCCACGCGATGGGCAGGATCAGGACGACCGCGTAGTGGTCCCACACCAGCGGTGACAGGACCTGGCTCGCGACGACCGTCGTGAGGTAGCTGACCTCCGCCGACGACCGGAAGATCGAAACGATCACGACTGCGATGACGGCGATCGTCGTCGCAGTCTGGACGGTCCTCGCCGTCGCCTCGGCGACGCCGTTCTGATACAGGATCGCGCCGACGGAGAATCCGTTTGGCGTCGTGACGGACGAATTCACCCGATTGAGGAGCGCGAGGTAGTCGGCCCACACGCCCGGCCCGAAAACGACGGTGGCGATCAGCACGGCGGCGAAGAGGGTGACGACTGCAACGGCGACCGCGCGCCAGCGACCGGTCGCGCCAGCCCACGCGAGAAGGATCACCGGCTGGACCTTGATCAAGGCCCCTGTCGCCATCGTGAGACCGAGAACGTTCGGCCTGTCGCGCCATCGCCACCCGGCGGCGAATAGGAGCAGAAGGATCATGCCCACCTGACCCAGCAGGATCGAATAAAGAACGGGCCAGTTGATGACGGCCAGTCCCAGCAGGATCCAGCGGATCCGCTTGTGCACCGGGAGGATCGCGATCGCTGTCACGAGCGAGGCGACGAGCAGCGATTCCCACTGCCAGAGAGCGAACGTCCGCGAGGCGAGCCCGAATGGGGCGAACGCAAGCCCGAACGGCGGCGGGTAGAGGAAGATCGCGAACCCGCCGGCGACATTCACGTTTACGTCGTAGAGCGGCTCGCCATGCAGGATCCGCGAGGCACCCCGGAGGTATGCCTCGAAGTCGTAGCCGAGGTTCTTGACGCCAAGGCTGACGAAGGCCAGACCGATGAGCTCGAAGGCCACGATTGCGGCGATGACGATGCCGATCCGCTTCGCGGGAGAGATGTCCGTCAAGACACCGCCCCGACCCGCCGGACCCGACGATGCACGAGGGGGATCCGGAAGAGATCCCAGGCGACCCGAAGGGCGAGCGCGGGGGCGGCGCGCATGCGCGACCCTCGCCGGTCCTCCCAGCGAACAGGGACGATGGCGATCCGGTCGCCTCGCCGCCGTGCCAGATAGATGAGCTCGACGTCGAAGACGATGCTCGTCACCTGCTGGCGCCCGAACAGATCGTGTGCGGCCGCGCGGGTGAAACCCTTGAAGCCACACTGGGTGTCCTGGACCGGGCCGACGACCCAGGCCGACGCCAGGAAATGGAACACTTTTCCAAGGAATCGCCTGAACTCGGGTTGGCTCGCCCGCATGTCGGTCCCGTCGGGCTGGATCCGTGACCCGAGGGCAACGTCATGGTCCACCAATGCGTTCACGAGCAAAGGGATCTGGTCGGGCGGCGTCGCCATGTCGGCATCAGCGAAGATCGCGATGTCGGACTCGGACGCAAGCATCCCAGCGCGGACGGCGGCTCCCTTGCCGCCATGGGGAACCGTCACGAGCCGGAGCGTCGGCGCGCCCACGCCGGCAGCCGATGCTTCGGGCCGTGCCTTGACGATGGCCGCGGTCGCGTCGGCGCTGCCATCGTCCACGACGACGACATCGATCTCCGCGGGGAGCGCGAGCGACCCTGGCGCTCCCGCACGCGCATGCTCACCACGCCTCACGAGGTAGCCAAACAACTCGTCAAGGGCAGGGCCGATTCGGTCCGCCTCGTTGTACGCCGGAAGGACGATGGTCAGCGATCGAGCTTGTGGCATCCGGCGCAGTCTACTGGTCGGTGGCGTTCGGCCCAGTCCGCCGTCGGTCGGTAGACGGGGTGGACGTTCGGACCACGTCCGGGCCGCCCAAGGCCGCCAGCAGCGTCGACAGCTGATAGCTGAGCAGCCGGGGAGCCGCGAAGACCGACAGGACGACGGCGGCGGCCCAGCCCCACCGGGTCGGCGCAAGCCGAAGCGCCACGAGCCCGAGGACAACGACCGATATCGCCCACAGCACCGGTGAGACGTCGTACAGCGACAGGCTATTGATCCCGCCGCCCTGCTGGGCACGGACGAAATCGAGGTAGGCCAGGGTCGCCTTCGGCTCGAGGACCAGCTGGAGCGCGACGAGACCTCCCATCCACGCCGCGAATGTCGCGAGGCGGCGCCACTCCCGTCGACCCACCCAGTACACCGCCACGAGGCCCGGGAACAGCTTGATGTTCGCCGCGAGGGCGACCGCCCACGGGGCGCCGATCGCGAGCAACAGGGTGATGAGCGCCTGCGCTTGACCGATCGTCACGGTCCATGCGATCGGCAGCGCTAGCAGGCCCGCGACGATGAGGACCGATCGCCGGACCCCCAATCGCCAGAACGTCGCGACTGTCGCGCCCACGATGACGGCGGCCCAGATGGCGGCAGCCAACTCGTATGGCAGCAGCGCGAGCGGCCGAAAGACGATCGCGAGCAGCGGCGGGTAGTAGTACGCGCCCGGGACCTCGCTGTGCGCGACCGGCACGTAGAGCGGCAGCCCCGCGTTGAGCCGCGCGCCGGCGTCGTAATAGGCGCGAACATCGGCGAGCGGGTCGGTCGTGAGGTGCAGGATCGACGTCTCGATGCCGAGGATCAACCCGAGGATCGCCGCCAGCACCAGCACGATCCGGACCGAGGGCCGAGCGTAGATCGGGACGTCCTGGGTGGCCGCGTTCACGGCACTAGTATCACGCTCGATGAGGGCGCGAACTGCGTGAGGCTTCGGTCCACCCTGGTGCGGCGACGCAACGATGGTCCCGTCGAAGGCGGGACTGTCGGGCGACGCGCCCGAACGACTGGCGTCCGGTAGATTGGTCCAATGGCCGACAAGACGGCACTGATCACGGGCATCACCGGGCAGGACGGCTCATACCTAGCGGAGCTGCTGCTCGCAAAAGGCTATGAGGTGCACGGCCTGATCCGTCGCTCAAGCTCGTTCTCGACGGGCCGCATCGACCATCTGTATCACGACCCGCACGAAGCCGGCGCCAAGCTGTTCCTGCACTACGCCGACCTGACCGACTCGTCGTCGCTCATCGGCCATCTCCACAACATCAAGCCGTCCGAGGTCTACAACCTCGGCGCGCAGAGCCACGTCAAAGTCAGCTTCGAGATGCCCGAGTTCACGGCCGACACGGCCGGGATGGGCACCCTCAGGATGCTCGAGGCCGTCCGGACGGCCGACTGGCCGATCCGCTTCTATCAGGCCGGATCCAGCGAGATGTACGGCAAGGTGGTCGAGACCCCCCAGACCGAATCGACGCCGTTCCATCCACGGAGTCCGTACGCCATCGCCAAGGTCTTCGCCCACTGGATGACCGTCCAGTACCGCGACGCCTACGGCCTGCACGCCAGCAACGGCATCCTGTTCAACCATGAATCCCCACGTCGCGGCGGCACGTTCGTCACCCGAAAGGTGACGCGCGCGATCGCCGAGATCCTCGCCGGCGAGACCGATCACGTCTATCTCGGGAACCTCGACGCGCAGCGCGACTGGGGCTATGCCGCCGAGTACGTGGACGCGATGTGGCGGATGCTGCAGCAGCCGGAGCCGGACGACTACGTCGTCGCGACCGGCGAGATGCACACCGTGCGCGAGCTGTGCGAGGTCGCATTCGGGCTGGTCGGACTCGATTGGGAGCGCCACGTCCGGATCGACGAGCGCTACTTCCGTCCGACCGAGGTCGATCAGCTGTGTGGCGATGCCTCGAAGGCTGAGCGAGTCCTCGGCTGGCGTGCAACGACCCGCTTCCACGATCTCGTCCGGATCATGCTCGAAGGGGACCTGCGCGAGGCAGGACTCGACCCCACGGCCGTCCTCCTGGCGGGCGAGCCTACGAAGTGACCAGCCTGGCCACGAGCCGGATCATGGTCACAGGAGGCGCCGGCTTCCTCGGGCGGGCCGTCGTCCGACGCCTGCAGGCCGCCGGTGCGACGGAGGTTTTCGTGCCGCGCAGTGCCGACTTCGACCTGCGCACCCGCGATGGGGTCGACGCGGCCCTGGCGGAGGGACGGCCGGACGTCGTCATCCATCTCGCGGCTGTCGTCGGCGGCATCGGTGCAAACCGCGAAAACCCAGGCCGGTTCTTCTACGACAACGCCGCGATGGGCATCGAGCTGATGGAGCGTGCCCGGCTTGATGGGGTCGCCAAATTCGACCAGATCGGGACGGTGTGCTCCTACCCTAATTTCACGCCCGTCCCGTTCCACGAGGACGACCTCTGGAGCGGTTATCCGGAGGAGACCAACGCCCCGTACGGCCTTGCCAAGAAGATGCTGCTCGTCCAGGGCCAAGCGTACCGCGCGCAGTACGGGTTCGACGTCATCCACCTCATCCCGGTGAACCTCTACGGCCCCGGCGACAACTTCGATCCGGCCTCCTCGCACGTCATTCCGGCGCTCATCAAGAAGTGCGTCGACGCCCGCGAGGCTGGCGCCGACCACATCGAGGTCTGGGGCACCGGTGCCGCGTCGCGCGAGTTCCTGTACGTCGATGACGCCGCCGAGGGCATCGTCCTCGCCACCGAACGTTATGACGGCGCGGACCCGGTCAATCTTGGGGTCGGGCAGGAGATCACGATCCGCGATCTCGTCGAATTGATCGTCCGCCTGACCGGCTTCGAGGGTGACATCCGCTGGGATCCGACCAAGCCCGACGGCCAGCCGCGCCGGGCCCTCGACACGAGCCGCGCACGTGAGCGGTTCGGGTTCGTGGCCGCGATAACGTTCGAGGAAGGGCTT
>JBJMNA010000221.1:0-7450 GCA_045804485.1 Chloroflexota bacterium | reverse complement strand
GAGCGGACGGGCGATGTCGATCGGGATGGCGAAGCCGATCCCCTGGGCGCCCTGCGAGCCCGCCGTGTTGATGCCGATGACCTTGCCGCTCGGGTCGAACAGCGGCCCACCGCTGTTCCCGGGATTGATCGCGGTGTCGGTCTGGATGAGGTTGTTGAGGACCTCGCCGTTCTCGACAGGGATGCTCCGGCCGAGCGCCGAGATGATCCCGCTCGTGACGGAGTCGGTGAAGGTGCCGAGGGGGCTGCCGATGGCGATCGCCTGCTGGCCGACCTGGATCGAGGACGAGTCACCGATCGGGGCGGTCGGCAGGCCGGTCGCATCGACCTTGACGATCGCGAGGTCGGTCAGGGTGTCGATGCCGTAGATGGTCGCCGGGAAGGTCCGGCCGTCCTTGAGGTTGACGGTCAGTGACTTCGGCTCGCCCGCGACGACGTGGTGGTTCGTCAGGATCAGGCCGCTCGCGTCGAAGATGACGCCCGAACCGGTCGCCGTCGCGACGCCGGTCTGGCCGGTCGAGGGATCGGTCTCGGTCGCGCCTTCGGCGACGATGGTGACGACCGCCGGGCTGACTGCCTTGACGATATCGACGACCGAGGCGGTGCCTCCGACCGAACCCGTGCTTGCGACCGTCCCTGCCGGGAGGACCGCCGGGGTCGTGGGTGTGTGGCTCGTCGCGCTGATCGCGGCGTAGGTGCCGCCCGACGCGAGGAGCGCCGATGCGAGGACCGCGCCGAGGACGAAGCCCGGACCGACGGGGCGGCGCGAGGAGGAGGCCGGGGTGGCGGCAGCGGCTCGGGCCGTCGGCGCGACGTGCGGCTCGGGCGCCGCGAACGCGAACCGGTCGGTGGCGTCCTCGTTTGTCGCGGCGGTCGCAGCCTGCGTGGATGCGGGCGGCGTCGCGCCCGGAGGCGTGAGGGGGGTGAATGATTCGTACATCGAGGAGGTTCCTTCTGCCGAGACGGCGTCGTCATGTGCGGCGCCGGGTCCGTGGGCCTTGTGAACCCATCCTCTGGTCGATTTCTGAGAGTTCTGTGATAACCGCAGAAGCCTTGCGATTCCTTACCCAAGCCCTAATGGACGGCGCCCGAGGGCCGTCGCGAGTGACCTTTCAGCGTGTGGATGGGCTACGATCGGACGCCCGGAGGGCGCCAATGAACCTTCGATCATCGCTCCCGCAGGCCGATCGGCTGTTCGCCCCGGACCGGGCACAGCGTCGCGTGGCGCGAGGCGTGTACGAGACGATCTCTGACCTGCCGATCGTCAGCCCGCACGGCCACGTGGACCCGCACCTGCTCTCGGACCCCGACGCGACGTTCGGAACACCGACCGAGATGCTCGTCATCCGGGATCACTACCTCATCCGGATGCTGCATTCGCAGGGGGTCGCGTACGAGGACCTCGGTATCGGACCAAAGCCCGGTCGCGGCGAGGCCGGGATCGAGACCGACCACCGACGCATCTGGCAGCGTGTCGCCGACCATCTCCCGCTCTTCCGCGCGACGCCCTCGGCCTACTGGCTCGCGTACGTGTTGCAGGAGGTCTTCCGGATCGACGAGCCGCTAACGGGAGCGAACGCCGGAGCGATCTACGACCAGCTCATAGTCACGCTCGCGCGACCCGAGTTCCGCCCGCGCGCCCTGTTCGAGCGCTTTCGGATCGAGACACTGTGCACGACGGACGATGCGGCCGACCCGCTTGACGCCCACGCCGCGATCCGCGCCTCGGGCTGGGCGGGCGACGTCCGCCCGACGTTCCGGCCGGACGGAGTCGTGAACGTCGGCTCGCCTGGCTGGCCGAGTCGGCTCGACGCGCTGTCCGCGGCGGTCGGCCGTGAGATCTCGACGCCGGCCGGACTCGTGGCGGCGCTCGAGGATCGACGGTCGTTCTTCAAGGCGTCGGGCGCCGTCGCCACGGACCATGGCGTCGAAACGCCGTGGACCGGATCCCTCGAGCCGGCCGAGGCCGACGCGATCTTCGCGCACGCGCTAGCGGGGAGGGCATCGGACGACGAGGCGCGACGGTTCGAAGGTCACATGCTCGTCGAGCTCGCCCGGATGAGCGTCGAGGACGGTCTCGTCATGCAGCTCCACGTCGGGGCACTGCGCAACCACGACCGATCCGTGTTCGAACGGTTCGGGCCGGACATGGGTGCCGACATCCCGGTCGCCACGGAGTTCACGCGGAATCTGCGTCCGCTCCTCGACCGGTACGGAGACGATCCGCGGCTGACGCTCATCGTGTTCACCCTCGATGAGAGCACGTATGCCCGTGAGCTGGCTCCGCTCGCCGGCCACTATCCGGCGATGCGCCTCGGATCGCCGTGGTGGTTCCACGACAGCGTCAACGGCATCGCCCGCTATCTCGACCAGGTCGTGGAGACGGCTGGGATCGGGAACCTCGCCGGGTTCGCCGACGACACCCGGAGCTTCCCGTCGATCCCGGCGAGACACGACCTCTGGCGGCGGACCACGGCCGACTGGCTGGCCGGGCTCGTCGTGCGAGGATCGGTCGATGAGGCCGATGCCGTCGGGATGGCGCACGACCTCGCGTACGGGCTGGTGAAGCGGACGTATCGGCTGTGAGCGGTGAGTCGTCGAAGGACCTGTTCGACCTGACCGGCAGCGTCGCGGTCGTCATCGGCGGGACCGGTGTTCTCGGCGGCGCGATCTGCCACGGACTCGGCCGGGCCGGAGCCGCCATCGCCGTCATGGGCCGCTCGCCCGAGCGGGCCGAGGAACGGCGAGCGGCACTCACCGCCGACGGGATCCCGTGCGCGGCGATCCTCGTGGACGCGACCGACCGCGACTCCCTGGCCGCGGCGCTCGGGCAGGCCGAGGAGCGGCTCGGGGCCGTGGACATCCTCGTGAACGCGCCGGGTGTCAACAGCGCGACGCCGTTCTTCGAGATCGAACTCGACGAGTGGCACCGCGTCCTCGACGGGAACCTGACGTCGGTGTTCCTCGCGTGCCAAGTGTTCGGACGCGCCATGGCCGATCGGGGCACCGGCGGATCGATCATCAACATCTCGTCGGCGTCGTCGGGGCCACCGCTCTCGAGGGTGGCTGCCTACTCGATCGCCAAAGCCGGCGTCAACAACCTGACCCAGTACCTCGCGCGGGAACTGGCGCCCCGGAACGTCCGCGTCAACGCGATCGCACCCGGCTTCTTTCCCGCTGAGCAGAACCGCGCGCTCCTGTCCGAGGATCGGGTCCGAGCGATCCTCGCCCACACACCAGCCGGGCGCCTGGGCGAGGCGGACGAGCTGGTCGGCGCCGTGGTCTGGCTGGCGTCGGCGCGTGCGTCGGCGTTCGTCACCGGTTCGATCGTCCGCGTCGACGGCGGCTTCAGCGCGATGACGATCTAGGGGCCGGAAGAGGCGCGCCGGGTTCCTCCGATCATCGTGCCGCGGTCGGTCCTCGTCGCAGTCCCCTCCGCTGCCGTCGCGGGGGCTCGAGCGAGCGCCTCGTCGAGTCGGTCGAGCTGCGCCCTGGCGCGTGCTGCGGTGTACAGGGCGCGCGCCTCGTCGGCGAACGCGGGCGTCGCCGGGTCGTCCGGGCCGAGAACGTACACGGCATCGAGGAGCAGATCCGCGGCGGGCAGGAGCATGCCGATCTGACGCGCGCGCCGGACCGATTCGAGGTAACCCGCCACAGCCTCGTCGCGGTGTCCTTCGAGCGCAGCGATGCCCGCGCCGAAACCGAGACGATGCACGTCGAACAGGCCACCGATCTCCAGGATCTGGTCTGACGAACCGATCGCGGTCCGCGCGCCGTCGGCGTCGCCGGACCGAAGAGCGATCCGCGCGCGCGCAAGGGTGGCCATCCCGACCCAATTCCCGCCGATGGCGGTCGATTCCCGTGCGGCATCCGCCAGTCGTCCTTCGGCGATCGCAACGTCCGTCGCCGACGTGGCCCAGTCCCATTCGCGTTGCGGACTGGACATCCCGGCAGTCAGCGCGCGGGCTTCGGCCATCCCGCGTGGCCAGGCCGTTCGGTCCCCGCGGTACGCCATCACCCGCGCCCGGTCGACGATCGATTCGGCTTGCTCTTCGGGCGGCGCTTCGCGCTCGTCGAGGTCGTCCAGCAGTGCGAGAGCCTCGTCATGGTCGAGCCCGAAGGAGACAAGCGCCCTGGAGAGCTGATGACTCAAACGCATCAACCAGTCACGCCGCCCGTAGCGACGAGCAACCTCGACGCCGCTCCGAAGCACCTCGATGCCCTCGTTCGGGTCCTCCGTCGTGAGTCGGCCAGCCAGATTGAAGCGAGCGCGCAACTCGGCGCCGGATAGGTGGTGGACCGCGGCCAGATCGACACTCGCTCGGATCAAGGCGATGCCTTCGTCGAGACGGCCGATGTACTGCAGGCAGACGCCCTTCGTGTTCATCGCCTCGGCGATGATGTCGACTCGCCGGAGCGGACCCGCCGCCGCGAGCGCGCGATCCGCCCACAGAACCCCGTCCGCATCGCGATTGTTGACCATGTGGGTCCGCGAGAACTCGGCGGCGAGCCGCGCATACGTCGCAGGGTCCGAGGACGGGTCGAGTGTGGCCAGTCCGCGCTCCAGGAGGACGGCCGCCTCGTCCCAGTGGCCGCGCTTCATCTCGATACGCCCGAGGAGCGCCGTCGTCTGGAGCGTGGCCGTCGTGTCCGCGAGGGCGTCGTACGCCGCCCGCGCCAGGGTCGCGGTCTCGATCGCCTCGTCGTAGCGTGCATCCGCTTCGTTCAGTTCCGCCTGCTGCACGAGCAGGCCCGCCCGGTCCGCTGCGTCATCGGTGAGCTCCAACGAGCGCTCGAGGTCGCGGACCGCCTGTCCGTAGTTATGGAGCCGTGCCGACCGCTCTGCCGCGGCTCTGAGAGCGACCCGCGCCTGAGCGCGGATGACGCGCCCCTGCTCGTCGTCGGGCGCGGCGCGGTAGGCCTCGAGGTAATGGGTGGCGACGACCGTCGCCATCGACTCGTCGCCGAGGGAGTCGATGTAGCGGGCGGCGGAAAGGTGACGGGTCCGGCGGTCGCGCCGAGCCAGTGTGCCGTACGCGACCTCGTGGACGACCGACTGGACGAATGCGTACTGGCCACGCTCGGGCGAGCGCGGGTCGGCCTCGACCGACAGGAACTCACGCCGAACGAGCGTGCGCAGGCGGGATTCGAGCGTCGCGGGGTCCTCGCCGCTGACGACCGCGAGCCCGGGGATGGTGAACGACTGCCCGAGGACGGCGGCGTCCTGGAGCAGGCTCCGGTCGGCGGCCGACAGCGCGTCCAGCCGGGCAGCGACGAGTGCGCGCAACGACGGCGGGATCGAGAGCTTGCCGGTTTCGCCGGCGCGACCTGCCCCGGCGTCTCGGACCATCCGGACGAGCTCGATCGCGTAGAGCGGGATCCCATCCGACCGGCTGACGACGGCGTCGACGACGTCCTGCTCGAGCTCGGGCGCGAGACCGGCGAGCAACTCGCGCATCTCGTCGGCGTCGAGCGGATCCAGGTGGAGGGTGATCGCGTTGCGGCCCGCGGTCCCGAGCGTCGGCCGCCGCTCCGTCAGCTCCGGACGGGCGAGCGTGATGACGAGGATCGGCTGATTGCGCGACCACTCGAGCACCGAGTCGATGAAGTCGAGGAGCCCGTCGTCCGCCCATTGCAGGTCCTCGAACACGAGACCGACCGTCCCGAGGGTCGCGACGTTCTCGAAGAACCGGCGCCACGCGCCGAACTGCTCGTTGCGGTCGCCGCCGGATGCCGTGTCGAGACCGAGGAGGACCCGCAGGTGAGGCTCGATCCAGCGCCGGTCCTCAGGGTCGGCGACATAGGTTTCGAGCGCGGTCGACAGTTTCGCGGTCGAAACCGCCGGCGAGTCCGTCTCGAGTATCCCGGCGCGGCTGCGAACCATCTCGCCGAGCGCCCAGTAGGCGATTCCCTCGCCGTACGAGGGCGAGCGGCCGCGGTGCCAATAGATGCTCTCGACGAGGCCGTCCAGGTACTTCTCGAGCTCCCATGCAAGCCGGCTCTTGCCGACGCCCGCCTGCCCGGTGATCGCCACGTAGCGCGCGCGATGTTCCGCGCCGGTCGCCGCCAGCGCGTCCTTCAACGCGCGCAATTCAGCCGCGCGGCCGACGAACGGTGCCTCGAGGCGATCGGCTCGGCCTGCGCCCTTGCGCCCGGCGACGACCCGCACGGCCCGCCATGCGGCGACCGGCATCGCCTTGCCCTTCATGTCGTACTCGCCGGCGGACTCGAACGCGATCGCGTCACGCGTCGCCTGCTCGGTCCCCTCGTTGACCAGCACCGTGCCGGGGGCGGCCACACCCTGGAGACGGGAGGCCGTGTTGACCAGGTCGCCCGCGACGAGGCCCTGACCCTGGGCGCCGAGCGTCACGGCCGCCTCACCGGTCAGAACGGCGCCACGGGCGGCGAGGTCCCCGACCCCGGCTCGCTCGCCGAGGCTGCCGACGGCGTCCACCAGGTCGAGCGCGGCGCGGACTGCCCGCTCGGCATCGTCCTCGTGGGCCGCGGGAGCTCCCCACACGGCCATCACCGCGTCGCCGATGAACTTCTCGACCGTCCCGCCATAGCGGTCGATCACCGCGCGAGCGGTCTCGAACCAGTCGCCGAGCAGCTCGCGCACCGACTCGGGGTCCTTCGCCTCTGCGATCGCGGTCGAGCCCACGAGGTCCACGAACAGGACCGAGACGAGGCGTCGCTCGGCACCGCCGGCGGTCGCGGTCGGACCGGCAGAGGAGCCTGTACTCGTGCCAGCTGCAGTCGGGAGGGAGTCAACGCTCGCGGCGCCGTCCTCGAGCGCCCGTCCGCATTCGCCGCAGAACCGCTCGCCAGGGAGGTTCGCGGCGCCACATGTCGGACACGGACGTGCCAGCGCGGCCCCGCACTGAGCGCAGAACTTCCGGTCGGGACGATTCTCCGTCCCGCAAGCGGCACAGCGCACGCGCGCCCTCCCTTCTCGGGCGAGAGCGTAGACCATCGTGCGCGATCACGACCACGGCTATCGCGGGCGGCCGAAGGTGACCACGGGATCGATCGTCACGACGGCCGTCCCCCACTCCCCGCCGACGACGTCGCGCCAGTCGACCGCGACCCGGAGCGGGCCGGTCGGTGGCGGCTCGGGCAGCCGTAGCCTCGCCGCGAAGCTGCCGAGACCGAGGGCGTGGCCACCGACGGAACCCGGCTGCGTGTCATCCACGACGATCCCGGCCGTCTGGCTGGCGAGTCGATGGCCGTCGGCGGCCACCAACCCGACCGTGACGCTATCGATCGCGAGCGGCGCGGAGCCCGCCACGGAGACGACGGATCTCGTCCCGGACCGTTCGACCGTCACCGGCCAGATCTCGATCGGGCCGTTCGAATGCAGCGTCAGCGGCCGCTGGATCGCCGCCGCCGCCGTCATCTGCACCGCCGTCCGCGGCGGCAGCGCACCTGGTGCCAGCACCGAGACGACGAGG
>JBJMNA010000220.1:0-7969 GCA_045804485.1 Chloroflexota bacterium | reverse complement strand
GATCCTGCATCGCGCAGGTCGATCTCACGAACGAAGTCGTAGAAGCCCTCCATCTTCTTGATCGAATAGCTCTCGACAGATGCCCGGAGGGACTGCCGGACGACGCGGAGGAGATCGACGAGGACGCCTTGCCGCAGCAGGCGATCGACCTCTGCCTCGCGCGTGCCATAGCGACCCATCAGCCGCTTGAGCGCCGTCGGCTCGTATGGCGCGTAGTGATAGACGTGCATCGACGGGTCCCGGTCGAGACGCTCGATGATGAAGTCGACGAGGCGCTCGAATGCCCGACGCTCGGCGTCGAGCGTGAACTCGCCATCGTCGCCGCGCGACCAGATCGCGTGGAACGTGTCGGTCGTGTCGAGGATCCCGAAGAGGTAGTCGAGGCCGTCGTCGAAAGCGTACGGGTCGCCCTCGATGTCGAACGACAGGTCGCCGGGCGACGGCGGCGGAAGCGAGGCGAGCCCGCGGTCGACCTCGATGTCGGCGGCCGGATCCGGGACGAACAGCTCGTACTTGAGTCGATCCTCGCGGCGGCCCTCGAGCTGGATCCGTGCCTGCTCGCGGACGCGTGTGAGCGCCGCCGCGCCGATGTCGGCGATCGGCGGCTCGGCCGGCAGCGCCAAGTCGCCGAGGGCCTCGAGGGTCGGGATGTCTCGGTCGATCAGTGCGCGTCGTTGCCGGGCCGTGATCCCGGCGACGAGGCTCAAGTGGTCGTCATCGCGCCGGCGCTTGGAGCACTCCGCGTCCCAGCGGCACACGCCGCAGTGCTCGACCGGGTCGGGGTAGGTCGTGAGAGATGGATATCGCGGCGGCGTGTCATCGGCGACGGTCGCGAGGAAGCGGTCGCGGGCACTCCGGTAGTACGCCATGAAATCGTCGACGCGGAACGTCTCGACGGCACGGGCGCTCCCGCCGAGCGCGACGTGGAGCCATTCCGGCTGGACGCCCTGGATGCCGGTCACCTGATCGATGTACGAACAGATCTGGAGGATCGCGCTCGCCTTGACGTGGCGCGCGAGCTTCGTGTCCGCGACCTCGTAGTGATAGGCGCCCCAGCGCGACGGACGGTCAGGGGCATCGACCCGCAGGAGGAAGTCGGCGTGGCCGCGGAAGGTCCCGTCGAAGAATGTCGCCTGGTAGATGACGTCGGCACCACCGGCCATGGCCTCGATCGTCGACTCCGCGGCCTTCCGCAGTTGCTCTCCGCGGTCTGCCGTCGAGCCGTCATCGGCGATCTTCACGACGGTCCGGCCGTCTGCCTCGAGATCGGCGAGGAACCGGGCCTCGTGCTGGTAGCCCCGCTTGCGGATGATCTCCAGCTCGGGATCCTCGCGCATCGGTCGCGCGACGAGCCCGGCTTGGGCGGCCAGTTCCAGCTGCGTCAGGTGTTCGCAGGCGAGGTATGCCACCAGATCCGTCGCTGAGTAGACGGGCTTCCCGTCGATCCGATCCATGCCGTCAAACCCTATCAGCGGACCGTGACAGCTTGCCTGTCGCAGGTCGCGCTACGATCGGCGCGTGAGTCCGCAGCGAAAGGATGCCGAGGGCCGCCTGGAGGCCGGGCCCTCCTGGGAGAGTCTCGTCGAACGCCAGATCCGCGACGCGATGTCGCAGGGCGCCTTCGACGACCTCCCGTACCAGGGCGAACGGCTACCGCTCGAGGACGACTCGGCCGCCGGGGAGTGGGCGATGGCCCACCGGATGCTCCGGAACGCGGGTGCGGCACCGCCTTGGATCGAATCCGACAAGGAAGCGCGGCGGCTGATGGCCGAGCTCGAGGCGCTGATGGAGCGCGCGCCGCGCATGTCGGGATCAGCGCGCGGCCGGGCTCGCGCCGACGTCCGCCGCATCGTGGCCGCGGCGAACGCCGCGATCCTGCGGGTCAACTCGGAGGCGCCGACGGATCGCCAGCACCGGCGGCCGCTGGACGTCGACGGCGAGGCAGTCAGGCTCGAAGAGGCTTTCCGAGACGGCTAGACGCGCGAGGCTCATCGAAGAGGCGCGCCCAGATACGCACGAGGCAGTCGCCCTCAGCCGGACGCGACCTCGCTCCGCAGGATCGAGTAGACGACGAGGTCGTGGTAACCGCCCGCACGGAACTGCGCTCCCCGCGCGACGCCTTCGCGCGTGAAGCCGGCCTTGTCGAGCGCTCGTTGCTCGGCCACGTTCTCGATGTCGGTCTGGGCCTCGATCCGGTTGGCTGCGGTGTGTTCGAAGAGGTACTCCGCGACGAGCGCCTGGGCCTCGACGCCGTAGCCGTGGCCGCGGGCGTCTGGAGCAAGCTCGATCCCGATGTTCCAGGCCTCGGAGCCCGCAGGCCCGTACCCGACCATGTGCCAGCTCACCGTCCCGATCGGCCGTGACCCTTCGATGAGCTCGACGATGAGGATGCCGTTGTGGTCGTTTCGCAGCGGTCCCGCGGCGAGCGCCTCGCGGTCGATGGGCGCTCGGCCGCCACCGAAATCGTTGAACGGGGATGGATCGGCAGACCAGGCGTCCAGCTGGTCGGCGTCGCCGAGCGTCACGTCGCGCAACCGGACACGGGGTGCATTCATGCGAACAACGCCTCGATGGCCTCGGCGAACACCTCGGTGTGCCGATCGACGTCGGCGGCTGTGGTGGCGGGCGACATGAGCGCCATGTTATGGAACGGGGTCATCAAGATCCGCCTGTTCATCGCCCACAGGTGGAGGAACCGTTCGAGGTCGGCGTCGGCGTTGGACCATTGCTCGGCGCCGGTCCGTGGCGGGTCGGCCATGAAGTGGTACTCGGCGCGGGCACCGAGTCGGGTGACGTGCCACGGGACGCCGGACGCGGTCAGGACCGCGTTGACGCCATCCTCCCAGCGCTCCGCGAGCGGGATCATCCGGTCGAACGCCTCGGCGGTGAGCACCTCGCCGAGCGTCGCGCGCGTCGCCGCCAGCGACAGCGCGTAGCCTGCGAGCGTCCCGCCGATCCCACCGACATCCGAATCGTCGACCGCCATCGACCCGGCGAGGCGCTGGGCGACAGCCGGGCTGAACCCGTAGGCCGCGCACGGGATGCCGCCGCCGATCGTCTTGCCGATGACGACGATGTCCGGGTCGAGGCCCCACAGCGCCGTCGCGCCGCCCGGCCCGGCGCAGATCGTGTGCGTCTCGTCGATGACGAGGAGCGTTCCGGTCCGGCGGGTGATCTCGCGGACAGCCTCGTGATAGCCGGGTTCGGGCAGGACGATCCCGACGTTGGTCAGGGCAGGCTCGAACAGCACGGCCGCGACGTCGCCATCGGCGAGCGCGGCTTCGAGACCATCGATGTCGTTGAATTCGACCACGCGGGTCGTCGCCGCCACATCGACCTGCGGGCCGACCGAGCCTCGGACAGGAACGACGGTGCCGTCCGGCCCGAGCATCGCGATCGCCTCATCGACCGAGCCGTGGTAGCAATGATCGTGGACGGCGACCTTCGAGCGTCCCGTGATCTCGCGTGCGAGGCGCAGGACCCAACGATTCGCGTCACTGGCCGATAGCGCGAACTGCCACGAACCGACCCCGAACCGGCGCGTGAGCTCCGCACCGACCCAGGCGGCGTCCTCCGTCGGCAGCATGTGGGTGATACCGCGACGCATCTGGCGCTCGACCGCGGCGATCGTCGGGCCGGGACCGTGGCCCGCCATCGCGCCCGTGTCACCGAGGCAGAAGTCGATGTAGTCGTGGCCGTCGACGCACGTGAATCGCGCGCCGGATGCGCTCTCGACGTACGGCGGGAAGGGGCTCGCCCACTTGACCATCCAGGGCATCGGGACGCCCTCGAGGAGGGACGTCCTGGCGTTCTCGTGGAGCGCCTTGGACTGGGGGTGAGCGTCGGCGAACGTGGCCGTCTCGTCGGCCATGAGTCGAGACAGGCGGTCGCGATCGAGGGTCGGCGGTTCGGTCACGCCGTCAGGATGGCGGCACCCGGCCTGTGGTGCGCGGTCATCCCGCGCGATGGGTCAGTGGATGCGGCGGACGAACCCGCAGATATGGCACGTCGCGGTGCCGGTCTCGGGATCGAGGTCAAGGAGACTCGCGCACCCATTCGTGCCGCAGAAGAGGCGGCTGTTGGAGGCCGCGAAGGTTCGGCGGCGCATGCGTCGAACGGCCTGAGCGCGTCCGGTCACGGACGCTGTGGTTGAACGGGACATCATGGGATCGTGTCTGGTGCTTTCTGCGCGCCTTGATCACGGCATGAGTGATCGGCTGCGCCTGGTCTTGATGTGTCTGCGCGTGGCCGGGAGCGTGGTTTGGGCGCTCGAACCGGGGTCGCGTCGGACTGATTACCGGCACAGTATCGGCCGCGCGTTCGATTTCGTCAAATGGCCCGATGGTCCGGGGCCAGCGGGCGGGCCATGTTCAGGTCTCTTCACCGGAACTTGGTTGATTCTTCCACTGTCGGCGCGTCAAACTCGCGGCCGTCCGGGTGTGCACGTTCCGCACGCCCGCGACCCGGCGTCGACCCCCAGGATGCCGCCGGCGTGGATGTCCGTCGAGGAGGTGGTTCTGTGTCGCTGGCCTGGTCCGTTCCATCACGCGCCGCGAGGATCGGCCTCGTCGCTTCGATGCTCGGTCTCGTGTCGCTCGTGGGTGCCGTCCCGGTCGGCGCCGCTCAGGCCATCACGCTGACGACTCCGTATCCGGGGGTCGCCGTCGCGCCGGGCGCCACGGTCAACTTCGATATCTCGATCACGACCGACGCGCCGGGTCGCGTGGACCTCGCCGTGGCGGGCACACCGACCGACTGGACCGCGACGCTTCGCGGCGGTGGCTTCACAGTCGATGGCGTCGAGACCGACGGCACGTCGACGCCGACCAAGGTCACGCTCGGTGTCACGGTCCCTGCCGCGGCGACCGACGGGAGCTCCAAGATCACGGTGCGCGGCACGACCGCATCGCGACAATCGGCGACGCTGGTGCTCGACATCCGGGTCACCAAGAATGCCGGCGGCGATGTCACGCTGACCACCGATGTCCCGACGCTGAAAGGCGCCTCGAACGCCACCTTCCCGTTCACGCTGACGCTGACGAATTCGACCGCCGACGACCTGCCGTTCAGCGCCGTCGCGACGGGGCCGGACGGCTGGACCGTGACGGCCCAGGTCGGGTCGCAGGCACAGGCGGCGAGCGTCGTCGTCAAGGCCGGCGCGACCTCGCCGGTCACGGTCTCCGCCAAACCGTCTGCCACCGCGGCCGCAGGCAAGTACCCGATCTCGGTCGACGTGACGAGCGGCACTCAGACCGCCCACGCGGATCTCGGGGTCGAGATCACCGGGAGCTACGCCTTGACGCTCACGACGTCGGACCAGCGGCTCAACATGAGCGCGAATGCCGGTGGGACCAACGATCTCACCCTGGTCGTCTCGAACACAGGGACGGCCGACGTCGATGGCGTCGCGATGAGCGCGACCGCGCCGACGGGCTGGACGGTGAAGTTCGACCCGGCGACGGTCACGGTCCCGGCAGGCCAGCAGATCCAGACGGTCGCGCACGTCTCGCCGTCGGGTGACGCCATCGCCGGCGACTACGTGACGACGTTCAAGGCGACCGCGCCGACCGCGACCGCCGACGCCGACGTGCGCGTGACGATCGAGACGTCCCTCATCTGGGGACTGATCGGGGTCGGGCTCATCGTGCTCGTCCTGATCGGCCTGTTCTGGACGTTCCGTCGGTTCGGCCGGCGATGAGCGGCGTCGAGGCTCCAGCCCTCGATCCGGTCGACGAGGCCGCGCCGGAAACAGCCGCCTACGGGCCTGAGCCGGTCATCCGCACGCGGCGGCTGACGAAGAAGTACGGGACGCTGACGGCCGTCGACCGGCTCACCCTGGAGGTCTACCCCGGCCAGATCTTCGGCCTTCTCGGGCAGAACGGCGCGGGCAAGACGACGACGATCCTGATGCTCCTCGGCCTGTCGGAGCCGACCGACGGTGAAGCCTCGGTCATGGGGCTCGATCCCGCGTGGGAGCCGCGCGAAGTCAAGCGTCGCGTCGGATATCTGCCGGACGCGGTCGGGTTCTACGAGGGCATGACCGGCCGGCAGAACCTGCGCTACACGGCCCGGCTGAACGGACTCGACCGGCACGAGGCTGCCGCCGCGATCGACGAGGTCCTCGAGCAAGTCGGCCTCACCGCGCGCGCCGACGACAACGTCGGGACCTATTCGCGCGGCATGCGCCAGCGCCTCGGGATCGCCGACGCACTCGTGAAATCGCCCGACCTCCTGATCCTCGACGAGCCCACCACCTCGATCGACCCGCTCGGCGTCATCGAGATCCTTGACCTGCTGCGGCGCCTTGTCGACGAGCGAGGCCTGGCGATCCTGCTGTCGAGCCACCTGCTGTCGCAGGTCCAGGCCGTCTGTGACCGGATCGGCATCTTTGCGAGCGGTCGGCTCATCGGCGTCGGGACGATGTCCGAGCTTGCGACGACGTTTGGCGACGGCACCGCGGTGATCGAGGTCGGCTTCGAACTTCCGACGCAGGCGGACGTCGAACGGGCCGCGGCGACGCTGGGCCGGCTCGAATCCGTCGAATCCGTGGAGGCGCCGACGAACGCCGGCGGCAGCTGGCGGGTCCACGTCCGTCCGGCCGATCACGAGGGACGAGTCCGCCAGGACATCCTGAAAGCGGCCGTCGCGAACGACCTCCGGCTGACCGCGCTCCGGCCGGTCGTCCCGTCGCTCGACGACATCTACCGAACGGCGCTGGAACGCCCGATCGTCAAGCCCAAGGGCGTCCGTCGGAAGGTCCGACGCCCTGACGCGACAGGGACGCCGGCATGAGCACGACGACCGTTCGAGAGGAGAGCCGGCGGATGCGGGTCCCCACCGCTGGCTGGCGCGTGATCGCCGCCAAGGAGCTCGGGGATCACCTGCTGAGCCTCCGCTTCATCGTCCTGCTCGTCGTCCTCGGCCTCGCGGCATTGATCCCGCTCTACTTCGCGGCCGACCTCATCCGCGGCGCGGCACCCCAGGCGAGCGGATCTCCGGCCATCTTCCTTGCTCTCTTCACGGTCGGGTCGCAGGACTACACGTTCCTGCGCGTCGCCTCGTTCATCGCGATCGTCGCGCCGTTGCTCGGTCTCGCCTTCGCGTTCGACGCCGTCAACGGTGAACGTGCTGACGGGACGCTTCCCCGGCTTCTCGCCCAGCCGATCTATCGCGATGACGTCATCAATGGCAAGTTCGCGGCGGGGCTCGCGGTGATCGGCATCGTCATCGTCGCGGTCGTCGGCGTCATCGCCGGATACGGGATCTTCCGTCTCGGGATCACGCCGGCGTCGGAGGAGGTCGTCCGGCTCATCGCATGGATCCTCGTGACGTTCGTCTACGTCGGTCTGTGGCTGTCCTTCGGTCTCTTGCTGTCCGTGCTGTTCCGGCGTGCGGCGACCTCCGCGCTCATCGGTTTCGGGGTCTGGTTCATGCTGACGACGTTCGGGCCGCTCATCACCAGCCTCATCGGCACGACTCTGTCGCCGCTGACCGGCTCATCGACGACGGAGCTGATCGGCCAGGCGCAGACCCAGCAGTTCATCAACCGGTTGCTCCCCAGCGAGCTGTACTCGGAGGTGACGGCGGTCCTGCTCAATCCGAGCAAGAACCCCGGTCAGGACCTGCCGGGGTCTCTTGGTCAGGCGCAGCAGGCCGCCCAGCAGATCCCGACCCTCTTCGCATTCGACCAGAGCGTCCTGCTGGTGTGGCCACAGATCGTGGTCCTCGTCGGCCTGACTGTTGCGTGCTTCGCCCTCGCATACATCGCCTTTATGCGGCAGGAAGTCCGAGCGTAGGCGAACTCGGCCGCTCGCGGCTTCGCGGTACCAGGACGGATCAGCCTTCTCTGGCGACGACGCCGATGATCTCGTCGCCGTAGCGGTCGAGCTTCGTCGGACCGACGCCGGGCACGCGCCGGAGGTCGGCGATCGAGCGCGGTCGTCGTTCTGCGATCGCTTCGATGGTCGCG
>JBJMNA010000219.1:0-5713 GCA_045804485.1 Chloroflexota bacterium | reverse complement strand
GCGGACGACCGGGCTGACCGAGGGGAACATCTTCCAGGGTGAGCTGTCGCTCGAGCAGCTCTTCTTCAACCGGCCGGTGCCCGGGTACGCCCGGTTCAAGACGCCGGTCCGTGACCTGTGGCTGTGTGGCTCGTCGACGCATCCGGGCGGCGGGATCATGGGCGCCAACGGTCGCATCGCCGCGCTCGAGGTCCTCCGGGCTCGCGGCCGGAAGGCGGCCTGAACATGGCTGTGACCGAGGACGCGGCGGACGACGCCGCAACGAACTCGTACGACGCGATCGTCGTCGGTGGCGGCCACAACGGGCTCGTCACGGCGGCGTATCTCGGCAAGGCCGGGCTTCGGACGGTCGTCCTCGAGCGACGCGAGACGGTGGGCGGCGCACTCGGGACGACCGAGCTGGCGCGCGGGGCGCGGGTGCCGACGCTCGCCCACACCGTCGGCCGGCTTCGGCCCTCCGTCGTCCGCGACCTCGACCTCAAGCGCCACGGGCTGTCGCTCGTCGGACCGGACGTCCGTGCGTTCGCACCCGGACCCGACGGGGATGCGGTCGTGCTGTGGGGCGACGCGGCGAAGACCGCCGAGGGCCTCCGCGCACGCTCCTCCGCCGATGCCGAGCGCTACGCCGCGTTCGACCGGCTCGTGCGCGCGCTGTCGGGATTCCTCGGCGACCTTGCCGGAAAGACGCCACCGGACATCGAGTCGCCGGGGCTCGGGGACGCGCTTGCGGGCCTCAAGCTCGGGCGGACGTTCCGTGGGCTCGGCAAGAACGACGGCCGGACCATCACCCGCGTCCTGCCGATGGCCGTCGCCGACTTCGTCGCCGAGTCGTTCGATACCGATGCCGTTCAGGCGGCCCTCGCATGGCGCGGCGTCGCGTACACGGCGATGGGTCCGTGGTCGGCCGGGACGACCGCGGTGCTCCTGATGGACGCGGCCGGCAACGACGGCGGCGCCGCGGGCCAGACCGTCTTCGTCCGCGGCGGCCCCGGCGCGCTCGCCGACGCGCTCGCGGGTGCCGCGACGGCGGCCGGTGTCGAGATCCGGACGAGCGCGGAGGTCAGCCAGATCACGTCGCGCGACGGCCGCGCGACGGGCGTCGTGCTCGAAGGCGGCGAGGAGATCACCGCCCGGGCGGTCGTCGCCGGGATCGATCCCAAGCGTGCGCTCACCCGTCTCGCCGACCCCGTCGCGGTCGGACCGTCGCTTCTCTGGCGCGCGAACAACATCCGGACGCCCGGCACGGTCGCGAAGGTCAACCTCGTCCTGTCGGCCCTGCCACGGTTCACGGCGGCCGGTGATGACGCCCGCGTCATCCGTGGCCGGATCCTGATCGCGACGAGCATCGACGCGATGGAGCGCGCGCACGACGCCGCCAAATTCGGCCGGCTGCCGGACGAGCCGATGCTCGAGGCGACGATCCCGTCCCTCGCCGATCCGTCGCTCGTCGAGGGTGCCGAGCCCGGCACGCACGTGATGAGCGTGATCGTCCAGCCGGCGCCGAACAGTCTCCGCGGGACGACGTGGGACGAGCAGCGGGAGGCGCTCGGCGACCTGGTCGTCGCGACGCTCGACCGCTTTGCGCCCGGCCTCGCCGCTTCCGTGACTGCCCGCCAGGTGATCACCCCGCTGGACCTCGAGCGGGACTACTGCCTCACCGGCGGGCACCCGATGCACGGCGAGCACGGCCTCGACCAGTTCTTCCTGTGGCGGCCGCTGCTCGGCCACGCCCGTTACCGTCTCGCGCTCGAGGGCCTCTATCTCGCCGGCGCGGGGTCCCACCCTGGCGGAGGCGTGACCGGTCAGAACGGCCAGAACGCGGCGCGCGAGATCATCGGCGACCTGAAGAGACGCCGGCTCGGCCGCTCGAGCTAGAGCGAGCCCGCCGGCAGCGCGGCCGGCCGACCGAAACCGTCGGTCAGCTCGCGCAGGCTGCGGCCCAGTGGGGCACCGACCCGTCGGAGGACGGACGGACGAAGTCGCGCGGGCTGGACGACTCGTGGCGCCGGCACCGGGCGTCGTCCGGCGGCCATCGGCTCGCCGCGCTCCGCGTCGAACCCGTCGCGGCGCGGCTCGGCGATCGACGCGAGCGACGCTCCCGCGACGCGAGCGCTCCGGGGCGTCGTCCGGCCGTGCCAGCCGAGGAACCCGCGCGGCACGATCCGGATGACCTGTGAGTAGGTCTCGGCATATTCCGCGGCGGTGAGACCGAGCGAGGCGAGCTGCGCCGTGTACTTCTCGAGATGCGCGACCGGCAGCACGTTCTTCGTCGGGCGGTCGAGCAGCTCGGCGTCAGCCTCGACCAGCCCGATGTCGAAGTCGTCCTCGGCCTCGCCGAGCGCGAGCATCACCGACGGGTTCGCGCGGAGGTTGCGGACCTTGACGGCGTCGGGCTTCGAGAAGACGAGGAGCGACTCGCCGTCCCACCAGAACCACGTCGGGACCAGATGCGGGCGACCGTCGGTGCGGACGGTCGACAGCCACACGACCGGCTCCTGTTCGAGGAACCGGACGATCCGGGCGGTGGCGAGAGGAGTGTCCATGACCGGAAGAGTGCGGCTGCGGCCATTGCCGGCCAGCGGACCTCGGTCGCCAGCGGGCATGGACATGCGACGGTGTCGCGGACGGGACGTCCGGCGGCGCCCCGCCGGCCGTGCGGCGGTCAGTCGGGAACGGGCTCCGTTGTCGCGGGGGTCGGTTCGGGCATCTCGGGGACCTCGGGAGCGTCCGGCATGGACCAGTCCCAGGTCTTCAGCCGCTTGAGCAGCCGGCGCCCGGTCAGGTCGAGGTGGATCGGCGTGACCGAGATGCGGCGATGGACGACGGCGTGGAAATCCGTCCCTTCCACCGACAACCCCGACGGCGGCGGGCCGCCGATCCAGAAATAGGGGATGCCGCGCGGGTCCTGCCGCTCGATGAGCTGGTCCTGGTAGACGCGCTTCCCGAGCCGGGTCACCTCGATGCCGTCGAACAGCGCCGGATCGACCGCCGGCACGTTGACGTTGATGAGCTCGCCCGGTGACAGCCCGTGCTCGAGGATGTTCTTCGCGACGGCGGTCGCAGCCCGGCCCGCGAGTTCGAAGTCTGGATGCTCGTAGTACTCCTGCGAGATCGCGAAGGCCGGGCAGTTGTTGATCACCGCCTCCATCGCGGCGCTGACCGTGCCGGAGTAGGTGATGTCGTCGCCGAGGTTCGCGCCGTAGTTGATGCCGGCCGCGACGAGGTCGAAGCCGTGGCCGAAATAGCCGAGGAAGGCGAGGCTCACGGCATCCGTCGGAGAGCCATCCACGGAATAGGCGAGCGATCCGTCCGCCAGAGTCCGTTCCCGGACGCGCAACGGGCGCATGAGCGTCTTCTGGTGCCCGACCGCGCTCTGGTTGGTATCGGGCGCCACGACCGTCACGTCGCCCATGCCCTCGAGAGCTTGCTTCAGCGCAAGGAGTCCCCGCGACTCGACGCCGTCGTCGTTGCTGACGAGGATCCGTGGCCGGGTCGCCCACTCGCCGAGAGGCGCAGCCGTCTTGCGCAACGCCCGAGGTCCACCGCGCGCCGCGCCTCCCGCGACCGGCTCGCCACGTTCCTTGTCGAGATCGCGCCGCTCCGTCCGGGCGCGCTCCCGGGTCATATCCGGGGCGTCGTCCTCGCGCTTCATGTCGGCTGGATGGACGATTCGGCGCCGGGCGGCGGGTCGACCTCGTCGATGTCCGTGGCGCTGCCCGGGGTCGGCTCGCGCGGGATCCGGACGGGTTTTCCGTCACGCTCCTCGAGCCGTTTCGCCGCCCGCCCGGCGACCGACCGATCGCCCGATTGACGATGGATGAACTCGAGCACGAAGGCCGATACGACCGCCGCGATCGGGATGCCGAAGATCGCGCCCGGGATGCCGGCGATCCGGCCGCCGATCAGCACCGACCCGAGGACGACGATGGGATGGATCCCGACGGCGCCCTGCATGATCCGCGGCTGCAGCACGTTCATGACCACGATCCAGCCGATGCCCATCAGGATGATGGCGGGCACGACCTGCGAGGGCGCGAGGACGAGCGCGACGATGACCGGCGGCGTCCATGACACGAACGGTCCGAAGAACGGGATCATCTGGAGCAGCCCCGCGGCGACCGAGGTGAGCGCCGCGAGCGGAAGTCCGAGAACGCCGTTCGTGAAGACCGCGATCAGGAAGTAGACGAAGCCCATCAACGCCTGGCCGCGAAGGAAGCCACCGAACGATCGCGAGACTGACGTCTCCAGGAGCCGGGCTTCCTCTGAGTAGGTCGGCGGGACGATCCGGAAGAGGAACGCGAGGACGGCGTCGCGGTCCACGACCATGTAGATCGACAGGAAGAAGACGATGAGCATCGTGCCCACGACGCTCAGGCTCGCGACCGCGATCTGCTGGAGCGGCTCGACCAGCGCGCCGGCGATCTCATCGAGGTTCCCGAGCGCAGCCTCCGCCTGCGCGACGAGGTCGATCTGCCCGAGCCCGACCGAGTTGAGCCAGGCCTGCCACGGCTCGAGGATGGTCGGCAGGTTCGCCTTGATGTCCGGCAGCTGGTCGGCGAACTGCGAGATCGACGTCGCGAGCGCGCCTGCTGCGATCACGACCAGCACGACGAGGATGACGATGACCGCGGTGTAGACGAGGATCGTCGCCACGGCGCGCGGCAGTCGTGGGAGCACGTTGACGATCCGCGTCACGATCGGGCTGATGATGAACGCGAGCAACCAGGCGAGGAAGAACGTCAGCAGGATGTCGCCGAAGTAGAAGAACAGCGACGTCAGCTGGCCGACGATGTAGAACAGGACAGCGACGACGCCGAGGATGAGCAGGATGCTCAGCAGGCGGCGGTCGCGGGGACCGGGTTGCACGGTCAGCATGGCATCAGCGCAGGCCCATCTTCTCCCGAACCTCGGACATGGTCGCTTCTGCGATCGGACGGATGCGTTCGGCGCCGGCCGCGAGGATCTCGTCGATGCGGCGGGGGTCGGCCATCAGCGCGAGGTAGCGCTCGCGCGCGTCGGCGTAACGCGCGATGATCCGCTCGGCGAGCACCTTCTTCATGTCGACGCAGCCTGTCCGCGCCGTCCGCTCACCCTCCCACAGCGACTCGTAGTCGTCACCGAACGAGCGCTGGAGCTGGCAGACGTTGCACACCTCCGGGCGCCCCGGATCGGACCGCAGGATCCGCTGCGTGTCGGTGACCATCGACATGACCTGCTTGCGGATGACCTCGGCGGGAGCCAGGACGTCGATCGTGTTCCCGACCGACTTCGACATTTTCCGCACGCCGTCCGTGCCGAGGACGTTGGGCGCCTCCGTGTGGACGGCCTGTGGCTCCGGGAACGTGTCGCCGTAGCGCGAGTTGAACGCGCGGACGATCTCGCGCGACAGCTCGAGGTGCGCATCCTGGTCGCGCCCGACGGGCACGCTCGTCGCGTGGTAGATGACGATGTCGGCCGCCTGGAGGACGGGGTAGGTGAGCAGCCCGTGGTTGACGTCGTCGGGCTGGGTCTGCTTCTTCTCCTTGTAGGTCGGCGTCCGCTCGAGCCAGCTCACCGGCGTGACGGTGCTGAGGAGCCAGGCGAGCTCGGTGTGCTCGGGGCGGTGGGATTGCACGAAGAGCGTGCAGCGCTTGGGGTCCAGCCCCAGCGCGAGCAGCGCAGCGGCCATCTCGCGGGTTCTCGTCCGGAGCGAGTCGGCGTCGTGGGTCGACGT
>JBJMNA010000218.1:0-10203 GCA_045804485.1 Chloroflexota bacterium | reverse complement strand
CGGTCAGGGACGGCACCGGACCCGAGTCCCGGACCGCCGGGCCCGCCCGCCGAAGCGGGCGGGCCCTCATCCCCGGCGGTGATGTGGTCGGCGTCCGGGAGAGCGCGGGCGGGTGGGAACGCGGCGCCGTCGGCCTCATGTGAACGCCCACCGTCCGGCGGCAGCCGCGCCGGTCGCTCCTGCGGACTCGGCCGCGCCGCGAGCTCGGGCCACTGAACGCTGTTGCCGCCGCTGGACGACGACGCCGACAGCGCTTCGCCATGCGGGACGATGTCGGGCCGTGTTTGCGCGGCGGTCACCGGCTCGAGCGCGCCTCCCGGCTCCAGCAGCCACGGCGCCCGCGCACGAACGTCGGCGAGCCATCTCGCCGGCCGAGCGTCGCCGGTCCCGCCAGCGTCACCCACCACCGTCCCGGCCCCCGGCGCGACCGCTCCGTCGTCGGCCGGTTCCGGCGCGCCATCGTCGACGCTCAGCTCGACCTCGTCGGGGCCGTCGTCCCCCGCCTGCCCCCGATCCATGCTCAGGAACGCTGCAGGGACTCGAAGACGAGCGTCATGCTTTCGATCGCAACCTCGCGACCGAGCGCATCGAGCGGCGCGCCGCGCCACTCCGACGGCCAGGCGTTGATCAGGTCCCAGCGGAGCGCCTCCGTCACGTCGTCGGTGTCGAGCATCAGCACGGACACGTTCCGGCGCTCCACCCGGCCGTCCACGCCGGTCATGAACCATTGCCAGAGCTCCGTGGACGACGTGAGCCCGTACCGGAGCGTGACGTCTCCGTAGTCGACCGGACCCGGGATGCGGTGGACGACGTGGCCGCCGCCCTCCTGGTAGCGGAGCGCCTGGACGCGGACGCCGAGCCCGGTGCACTCGGTGAAGTGGCCCATCGTCACGCCCTGGATGACGAGCTTGAAGTTGTACGCCCGGTATGGGTCGATCCACACGCCGGGCTGGGCTGCCGCCGCCGGTGCCTCGGGTGGGGTCGCTGCTGCCTCAGCCACCTGTGCCTCCCTCCGTCTCGATCTCCACGCCACCGGCGTGCTGGCTGATCCGGAACACAACGAACTCGGCGGGCTTCACCGGCGCGATGCCGATGATCGCGACGACCGTCCCGGCGTCGATGACCTCCGGCGGGTTCGTCTCCTCGTCGCACTTGACGAAGAACGCTTCAGACGCCGTCCGACCCATGAGAGCGCCGTCGAGCCAGACGCGCGTCAGGAACGCCCCGACGTCGCGCCTGATCGACTTCCACAGCTCGCGGTCGTTCGGCTCGAAGACGATCCAGCGTGTCGCCTCCGCGATCGACTCCTCGATCATGTTGAAGAGGCGCCGGACGTTCAGATAGCGCCACTCGCTCGCAGCGTCGGCGAGGGTCCGGGCACCCCACACCCGGATGCCCTCGCGCGGGAAATAGCGGATGCAGTTCACGCCGACCGGGTTGAGCACGCCCTGCTCGTCGCGCGTCAGCCGCTGGGTGACGTTGAGCGCTCCCCGGATCACCTCGTTGGCCGGAGCCTTGTGGACACCGCGCGTCGCGTCCGTGCGCGCCCAGATCCCGGCGACATGGCCGGACGGGGCGACGTCAACGAGCGCGCCGCCGATCGGGTCGCGGATGGTGATGCCCGGGAAGTAGAACGCACCGAAACCCGGGTCGGAGACGGGCGGCCGGAGACCGGGCTTCTGCTCCGGCTCGTCGCCGGCGGCGTCTCTCCCGGCGGCGGCGGCGCCCCTGCCGCGGCGTGGCGCCGCGCCGTCCGCGGTGGCCGTCGCGACGCGGGTCAGCTGCTCGATGTCGTCGACCACGAGCGGCCCATCGAGGATCGCGACGCGGTCGCCGAGGTTCTCGCAGTGGCTCAGCAACGCTGCGTAGTCGCCGACGTCGATATAGCCGGGCGCGGCCACCATCGCGATCTCGTCCTCTGCCTCGAGCGCGCGCAGCCCGGCGTCCACGTTGTCGCCACGCCGGAGGTTGACGATGAAGCACCGGCTCCCCCCGTTCTGGAAGAAGCCGAACACGGCATTCGACAGCGGCGTGCTGGCATTGTCGGGCTCGGTGAACTCGCGGGTGAACTGGAGCCAGTTGTTGACGGCGGTCGCGACGCCGCGATGGGCGTCGGCTTTCGGCGCGACCCCTATGAACCCCGCCGTCCGGGTCCCGACCGCCTGGATCGGACGCGGACCGGCGGGCACCTCCTGAACGTAGACATCAGGCGTGAGCAGATCGACCATGTCCTCCCTCCAGCGGATCGAGACGGATGACCATCGTTCGGGCGAGATCGGGGTCGGTCGGGACGGGCACGACGATCTCCACGCCCTTGGCGCGGACGCGCAGCCGGCTGGTCACGGGATCGCCGGGCAGGCCGCCGAGGTGGAACCGGCCGCGCCGGTCCGTGCGCGTGCCGCGGTCGAGTCCGAGGACATCGACCTCGGCTCCCGCGAGCGCGAGCTCGTTCGGTCCGAGGACGACGCCCTCGACCGAGGTGAACCGCCCCGGTTCGACGATGAGCGGGAGCAGCACTCGCGGGGCTGTCACCTCCGGCCGGTCGCGACGGACCGCCGCACGGAGGATGAACGACGGCTGCGGGACGGTGCCGAACGCGGTCCAGAGCGCCGCCGCGAGGGGCTCGCCGGCGACGTCGAGATCCGCCTCGCTGAGCGCGGCGAAGGCGAGATCCATCAGCAGCCCGCGGGCAACGACGGGATCGTCCGCCCAGGTCGTGACGAGATAGCGCAGCCACAGCTGGAGAGGCGGCCGTGTCGAGCCGCGCGGCGGCGCGCCTGGCGCGATCTCGAGCAGATACGCGCTCACGCCGTGACCGGATCGTGCGTCCCCCGGAGGCTCCAGCGTGACCGTCGCGGTCGGATCGACCGATGCGACCCAGTCACGAAGGAAGCCTTCGTCCTGTGCTGCCACCTCGTACCCCCGCGGCTGCAGTGGGCGCACTCTACCATCCGGCCGCGACCGCGCGACACCCTGACGTTCGTCCGGCCGCGGGCCCACGGTCACCCCTTTCCGACCTCGGCGAGCAGGTGGTCCGCGATCCTGTCCGAGACGGCAGCGATGGTCAGGCTGGGGTTCGGACCGACGGACCCCGGCATCACGGAGCCATCCGCGACGTACAGCCCGTCGTAGCCGAAGACCCGGCCGACGTCGGACACGACGCCCTCCCGCTCGTCGCGGCCCATCGGGCAGCCGCCGAGCGGATGGGCGGTGATGACCCGGTGTCCCAGGAGCCAGAGCGGGTTGTCGCTGAAGCTGCCCCCGAGCGCCTTGGCCATCTTGCGGTGCGCCTCACGGACGCGCGCGAAGTACGGATCGGAGCGGTCGATCGTCCAGTCGGACTCGAGACGGTCGCCGTTGAGCGTGAGCCGGCCGTTCGGCACGTCTCGACCCATCCCGGCAAGGGGCAGGATGCCCGCCGATTCCGGGTCGCCGAGGAGCTCGGCGATCTCGGCCGACAGGTTCGTGTCGGGCATCCGGTTGAGCGCCTCCCGGAGGAGCCGGACAGCCGTGTGCCCCAGCCGGGACAGGACGCCGGGTGCGTCGGTCCCCTCGAGCATCCAGTTGACGAACTCGGGGTAGCCGATGTCCTGGACGTAGAACCCGCGGCCGTCGCCGCCATCTGTCTCGTCGGCGAAGCGGATGGCGCTCGTGATGACGGGCCCGCGCGCGGGGTCGATCAACGTTCGCTGCTTCTTGCCGTTGACCTTCGAGGTCGGACGCCGGACGAGGGTGAGCAGGTCGCCGTTGCCCGAGAAGCGGGTGCCGAGCATCCGTGGCAGCCGTGGCAGGTTCTTCGACAGCAGGTAGGTCGAGCCGAGCGTGCCGGCCGAGATGACGAGCCGGTCGGCGGAGATGCGCGTCGTCGGCAGGCTGGCCGTGTCGAGCTTCGTGCCTTCGCGGGCGGGATCGTGGCTGACGACGTCCACCGTCCAGCCGCCACCGTCACGCGGCGCGAACGTGCGGACCTCGGTGAGCGTGTGGATCTCGGCACCGAGGCGCGCGGCCTCGGACAGGTAGTTGTAGTCGAGCGTGTTCTTCGAGCCGAAGTTGCAGCCGATGTCGCACTCGCCGCACAGCCGGCACGTGGTCCTGGTCCGGCCGTGGAGGTTCGGATGCGCTTCCCGGATGGGCTCGCCGGGGACCGGGTCGTCGCCCTCGTTCCGGAACGTGACGGCGAGATTGGGCGTGTACGGCTCCCAGCCGAGGTCGCGGGCCGCCCCGTGGAAGGCGACCGTCCGGGGCGTCCTGTCGTACGGCGGGTAGGTGAACGGGAATGGCTGGGCGTCCAGCATCCGTTCTGCCCGGTCGTAATGCGGCTCGAGATCCTCGCGGCTGATCGGCCACGACTCCACGCCGCCAGCCTCGAGGTCGTCGTGGACGAACCAGGCCGCGTCCTTCCGGATCATGACGTTCGCGTAGATGATCGAGCCGCCGCCGAGCGCGCTCGAGACGACGGCGCCGATGTGGTCGAACCACCAGGCGTTGTACATCCCGTACAGCCCTTCGCTCGGGTCCCAGAACGCGCGCCGAAAGGCGTACGGGCTGCGCGGGAATGAGCCCGGCGGATACGCCTTCCCGCGCTCGAGCAGGCAGACATTGAGGCCCGCCTCCCGGAGCCGGTAGGTCATCACCGACCCACCGAACCCGGACCCGACGACGATGACGTCGTAGTGACCGGCGGGCGGGCCGTCCGCGAGCCGTCCCCGGACCTCGACCTCGGGCTCCGTCGTCATCGTGCCGCCCTCCTCGTCTGCGCGGTGGCCGTCTCGCCGGTGTCCGCTGCCGGCGGCATGGTCACTGCGGCCGCCGGCTGGCGGACGGCGTAGACCCCGGCCGGGACCTGCGGCTGGGCGTGTCCGGCGCTGCGCGTCATCCCCGTCGCGGCAACGCGCGCGCTCTCCTGGTAGTAGTCGCGCCACCACTTGGCCGACTGCCAGATCGCCTCCGGGCAGCTCGACGCCGATGCGAGCCCGGGCGTGAGCTCGATGTCCGCGATGGCGTGGACCGCCTCGACGAACGCCGCACCCGGCACGCCCTTACCCGCCACCAGCGGGTTCCCGTCGTCCACGCCCCAGATCCATGCCAGCCACGCGACGACGAGCCCCGGTAGGTCGAGCAGGCCGCGCTGCCGACCGACGTCGGCCGCGGCCTCGGCGAGCGCGTCGCCGCCCGGAGCAGCGAAGGCGATCAGCGCGATGTTCGGGTAGCGGTCGGGATCGTCGAGCGTGTCGAGAGTCAGCGTGCGTATCCCGTTCGCGGCGGGCACGGACGAGACATCGTCGCCGCCGTCGAGTGGGACCGTCAGCACGCGGTCGCCCAGCATGAGAGCGGCAGCGGACCACGACGATGGCGTCAGGTCGTGCCGGACGAGCGACTGCGCGAAACGAACCCGAACGTCAGCCAGCGTCGCGCCCCCGAGAAGGACGACGCCCTGCTGGAGACCGGCGCGCCGGAGCCACGCGGCGTTCGTCTCGCCGCGCTTCGGGCGTTGCTCGACCAGGCCGCCGTTCGGCGCCGTGGCGGTGGATGCTCGCATGGACAGCATGGCGGCCCCTCAGTGCAGCTCTGTGGTGTGGACGACGGTGCCGACGGCGGGTTCGCACGGCCGGATGGGCCAGCCCGTGGCCGTCAGTCGGACGGACGCGCCGACCCCGGTGAACCCGACGGTCATCGCGTGGTTGCGGATCTCCTGGTAACCCTCGGTGGTGACCGCGACCTGGGGCACGGCAGGGACGGGGACCGTCGGGTAGACAGGCGGCGCGGGCTTCCAATGGCCACCGACGAGCCCGTCGACCAGCGCCAGCGGCGAGGCGATCAGCTCGACGAGCCGGCGTCCGCCGGGCAGCGTGCACGACGCGACGCGCCCGAAATGGACGTCGCCGGTCAGGATCGCGATGTCGTGCGGCGTCGAGGCGAGGACGGACACGAGGTCGCGGTACTGGTGGAAGTCGGGCAGCCCCCAGTCGGCGACGTAGCCCTTCAGGCCGGCCTCGGCCGTGAAGATCGGCTGACCGAGGACGAGGACGCCCGGGCCCGGCAGCGCATGCACCCATGTCCGGAGTGCCTCGAACTGCGCGACGTCCATGAACGACAGCCGATCGCCCGTCCGCGCGGTCCGCGTGTCCGCGATGAACACCGACAGCGGCCCGACACGGATCGACTGGAAGGCGACGGTCGACTCGAACTGGCGATAGAGCCGGTGCGCCGCCTCGAGCCAGGCGGTCCGGCCGTGCTCGGTCCAGGTGTCGATGACGTGCGGCGCGATGCTCGGGGCGTTGTTCCAGTAGTCGTGGTCGTCCGAGGTGAACGCGACCGACGCGAGCTGGTGGATCCGTCGGAAGCCGGACAGCGGCCCCGACTGTGTCCACGTCCCGAGGTAGTTCGTGAGGAACTCCGCGGCGAGTTCCTCGGGCGGGTGCGTCCGCGTCAACCAGTGCAGGAGCGGCGTGTCGAGATAGACCTGGTCGCCGCACAGGAGTGTGAGGTCCGGCCGTGCGTCCGGCGGCAACCGGGCGAAGGTCGCGCCGGCATCCCCTGGCGTGTCGCGCGCCCCGGCGAAGCACGACCCGAACAGGATCGTGAACGGCCGCTCGACCGGGGAGGGGAGGGCCGTGGGCATGGTCGTCAGCGTCGTCGTGGCGAGGATCGCGCCGCCGGCGTCCATCAGCTGTACCGCGATCGCCGCCCGTGGCGGCCGGCCGGCCACGGGCACGCGTTGCGAGCGCAACGTCCGTCCGCCGCCCGTGAACGTCTCCCATGCATCCGGTAGGCCGACGGCCGTCCCGCCGACCTCGAGTCGTAAGCCCTCGACCGCGGCGTCGACGACCCCGATCCAGACGACCGGCGCGCCGTCGATGAGCTGGGCGACCAGCAGGTGTCGATCGCTCTCGGTGCCGCTCACCCGCGCTTCCGCTCGCGCGCGATGTCGCGGACGGCGGCGCGGAGCTTCGCCTCGAGCGCTTCGAGATAGCGCAGCTCCTCGGAGCGGATGGCGCGCTCGACGCGAGCCATCTCGTCATCGGTGAGGACCTGGCGGAGGAGCTCGACCGGGACCGAATCGGGCGGCCGGACGTCGCCCACCCCTGCCGGACCTGCCGGACCCGCGACGCCCGCCGATCCTGGCGCTGTGGCGCCGAGCCCGACGAGCCGGCACAGGAACGGCACGAGAGAGCAGATCTTCCCGAGGTCGATCACCGGGTTCGGGTTGCCGACCGGATCCACGGGATCGAGCGCGCCATCGCCATCCGTGTCCCGCCAGCCGAGGTGGATCGGTGTGGACGCGCACATCGCGAAGGTGTTGGCCGCCATCAGGCAATCCACGAACGGCGACGCGCAGTTCTGGCAGTTGCGGTTCGGCTCGCGGAGATACCCGAACTTCGTCGTGCAGTCGCAGCCGCTCGATGCGTACTCGTCCGGGCAGCCGAAGATATGACCGCTCTCATGGGTGAAGACGCGGTCGATGTTGTCGGGCCCCCAGCCGTCGTTGCTGTACTGCATCACGAGCCTGGGCTTGAGCGCGTACGCGAAATGCGCGACCGGGTACTTGGTGAAGAGCCCGACATAGCCCCAGCGCGTGCCAAGGTTCCGCCGGATCGTCTTGACGTACTCGGCGACGCCAGCCATGTTTCCGGCGAACCCGAGCTTCGTCATCGCCGGGTCCCGCCAGTGCGATTCGAGCGGCTCGTAGCCGGTCTTGGTCGGGTCGGGCGCCCGGTCGATGCGGACGGTCCGGATGTCGTACGAGTAGCTGACGCCGGCACGTGCGTCCACGTGGGCCATCCAGGTCAGGCCCTCCTGGACCTCGGCCACGACCTTGGTCCGCTCGTCGGGGCTGAACTGGAGGTCGGGCGTCGGTCCCTCCACGATGACGATTCCGACCGCGACGCTGCCGATCAGGTAGGGGCTCATATCCTCGGGGACCCCGAGGGCCATGGCCCCCGGAGGGACGGTCTCTCCGACGTGCGTCATCCCGGGGCCGTCGGGCGGGATCCGTCCATCCGTCGTGGCGGCATCCCAGCGGACGCCGTCGTGCGGCCGGTCGTCCTTCGCCTTGGCGTAGGCCGCCGACATCCGCAGGTTCCATGCCTCGACCCCGAGCGCCTCGACCTCCGTCAGCCGTCCGGGTGGCTTGGCGACCGCGCCGACGTGCGCCGAGCGAAGCCCCGGCGTCGTCGCAGGCTTGCGGGCGACACGCGGCGGCACGTCGCCGATGAGCACGCGCGACCCGAATCGGTGGAGCACGCGCCCCCCGGCATCGCTCAGACGTTCATTCGTCCCGTATCGATCGGCGACCCCCGTCGCGTCGAGGATGATCAGCCCCTGTCGGGCGATCTCTGCTCGTTTCGCCATTCGTCTATCCTCCGGGCGTTGACGCCTCCGTCTCCCTGCGGTTCGACACCCGGCGAGACGACCAGCGCGTGGCGCCGACCAGTCGACGGGGATGCGATCGATGCCTGAACAGCTCGTGATCCTGGCGGCCGATGCCGCTCGCGACGATGTCCGCGCCGGCGTCGCGGCCACGGGCGGACGCGTCGTCCAGGTCTACGGGTCGCGCGTCTGGATCGTGGACTCGGCGGTCGAGGGCGGTTGGCCGGGAGTGGTCCGGTCGTACGCCGGACACGTCCCTGACGATGTCGAACGTGCCGTCGAGGACGAGACCGGGCGGCTCGCGATCAGCGCGTGGAACCTCCGGCACAGCGCCTCGTTCGCCGCGACGCGCGAAAACCGCGTCGGCGAAGGCAGATCGTGGGGCGACGAGGGGGTCGAGCCAGAGGGCTGACGATCCGGCGCTGCGGCTTTCGTCGACCCCCGCGACGAACGTCCGAGACACCCGGGCACTAAACGCCCCGGCGCGGCCGCGTGTCAAGAGCCACGAGGACGTCATGCGCCAAGCGACGCAAGCGCCGGGATCGACGGAGCGAAGAGGTACTGGCCGGCCGTCGCCTCGACGAACGCCGCCGGCGGGAGGAAGGGCCACATCGCGCCGCCCGGCAGCCTGACCGTCATCGTCCGGCCGGCGGCCGGCTGACCCATGAGCACGTCCTGACCGGTGCCGCCTCCGCTCGGGGCGTGCAGATCGTTGACCCAGCGGCTGACGAGGAACTCGAACTGGTCGGTGATCGAGGTCATGTAGGCGAGGAACAGGAGCCCTCGCTCCGGGTCGCCACGCTGGACGATCCCCGGCATCGCCTCGCCGTACGGGATGCCACGCCGCAGGAGCCGCTTCTCGAGCGGACTCGTGTCAGCGATGGCCCCGGACCGCGGGTTGACCTTCCGCGTGTGAGCGCCGAGCGGGCAGCCGAACCCGAACGGGTCGTCCGAGAGATCGAAGTCGTTGAGCGTCGGGCGGGACCGTCCACGATCGCCGTCGTCGAGCCGGATCGGCGAGCCGTCGCGCCACCGCCCGACGATGAGTGCTCCGACCGTCTCCGCGGTCGCACCGGGCAGCGGGCCGTCGGCGAGCGCGCGCGCCTGATCGCGGCAGTAGGCCCAGAAGCCGGCCACGTCCTGCCGGAGGCGGCGGAACACGAGGTAGCTTCCGTCGCGAGCCCACGCCTCATCGGATGCCGTCGGCGACCGGAACGCGGTCGGAGCCACGCCGGGCGCGCGGTCGGTGCCGCGCTGGCCCGGGTAGCCGAACACGAATTCACCGGGCCACAAGAGCGGCGTCCCGGCGTCCACGAAGAGCGCGCCTGTGCCGTCCGGAACGCTGTCCCACGGCCGGGGCGTGAGCGGCACGGTCGGCGTGGCATCGGTTCGCCCAAGGAGCCCCGGCTGCGAGATCCCATCGGCGAATCCGAAGTGCTCGATGCCGCGGCGAAGTCGCCGTCCCTGGACCTCGTGTGCCGGTGCGAAGCTGGCGTCGCTCGCCTGGTCGCGTATCGCACCTGCGGCGCGCGTCGTTGCGCCTGCATCGGACGCGGCGACGATGAGCAGGAGGTCGATGGATCGGCCGCCGTCGGCGCCAGCCGCCACCGTCGCCGCAACCGACGGAGGATCTCCGAGGCGTCGCGCGGCAGCTTCGGACAGCCCTTCGCGGAAGCTCGGGTCGCCGAAATCCGGCCGACCGAGCCGCTGCAGGAGCGCATGCGAGAAGGCCACGTTGAGCCACGTGTCGCCTGCGCGCAGGGTCGCGGGTCCGCGCCGTCGACGAGCCCGCACGCGGTGACCGAGGACGTCCGCGCCGCTCGTCATCCGGGG
>JBJMNA010000217.1:0-5786 GCA_045804485.1 Chloroflexota bacterium | reverse complement strand
CCTCCTGCTGCAGTCGAAGGACGGACGAAGCCGATGACGATGAAGAGCGTCGACCTCCCTCACCTTCGGAGCGTCGTCCTGGCCGGCCACGCAGGCGCCGGAAAGACGACGCTCGCCGAACAGCTGCTGTTCAAGGGCGGCGCGATCCCGCGGCTCGGGCGAGTGGACGACGGGACGGCTCATCTCGACTTCGAGCCCGAGGAACAGAAGCGCAAGGAGTCGCTCAGCCTCGCGGTCGGGACATTCGAAGCGGACGGGACGCGGATCTCGTTGATCGATACCCCTGGCTATCCGGACTTCATCGCGGACGTGGTCGAGGGGTTCACCGCAGCCGACGGCGCGGTCATCGTCATGGACGCATCGGCAGGGGTGGAGGCCGGTCTGGAGCACGCCGTCGCCGAGGCGCGCGAGACGCTCACCGCGACCTGCTTCTTCATCAACAAGAGCGACCGCGAGAACGCAGACCCGACGGCCGCCCTCGACGCGCTGCGGAGCCGGTTCGGCGAGAAGATCGCGCCGCTCCAGGTGGCCATCGGTGCGGCCGATTCGTTCGAGGGATACGTGGACCTCGTCCACCGCAAGGCGTGGCGCTGGAACGGCACGGCGGAGGAGGAGATCCCGATCCCGGACGGGATGGCCGACGAGGTCGCGCGCCGGCGGGACCAGCTGCTCGAAGCCGCGGCCGAAGCCGACGACGACGTGTTGACGAAGTACCTCGAGGGCGAGGAGGTCGCCGACGCGGAGCTCGAGGCGTGCCTGAGGAAGGGCGTCAAGGAATCGGTCCTGGCGCCGGTCCTTGTCGGCAGCGGCGCGAAGGGGATCGGTCTGCGCGGGCTGCTGGACGCGATCGTCCGCTATCTCCCGTCCCCTGCCGATGAGCCGCCGACCAAGGCCGCGGACAAGACCGGCGCCGAGGTCGAGGTCGCCGCGGACGAGGCCGGGCCCCTCCTCGTGCGGGTCTTCAAGACGACGGCGGACCCGTTCGTCGGGCGCCTCACCTACCTGCGCGTGCTCTCAGGGACGCTCCACTCACAGGCCCACGTCTGGAACGGGACACGGAACGAGGACGAGCGGATCGGCCAGCTGTTGCTGCTCCACGGCAAGGAACAGGAGCCGATCGGCGAGCTCAAGGCCGGCGAGATCGGCGCAGTGGCGAAGCTCGGGGTCACCGAGACCGGCGACACGTTGACGAGCCGAGACAAGCCGCTCGTGCTGCCGCCGCTCGGCTTCCCGGAGCCGTCACTGATGGTCGCCATCGAACCGCAGAGCAAGGGCGATCTCGACAAGATGGGACCGGCCCTGGCGAGGATGCTCGAGGAGGAGCCGACCGTCCGACTCGAGCGCTCCGCGACCGGCGAGCAGGTGCTCCGGACGATGGGCGAGGCGCACACATCCGTGATCATCGAGCGGCTCAAGCGCAAGTTCGGCGCCGCGATCATGACCCATACGCCGAAGGTCCCCTACAAGGAGACGATCCGCGGCAAGACGCAGGTCCACGGCCGGTACAAGAAGCAGACCGGCGGGCACGGGATGTTCGGCGACGTCTGGCTGGAGCTCGAACCGAACCCTGACGGCGGGGTCGAGTTCGCCGAGCGCGTCGTCGGCGGCGCAGTCCCCAAGGGGTTCTTCGCAGGCGTCGAGAAGGGCATCCGCGAGGCGGCGGAGGGCGGCGTCATCGCCGGCTATCCGTTGTCCGACTTCCGGGCGACGCTCTACGACGGGTCATTCCACCCGGTGGACTCCAACGAGCTGTCGTTCAAGATCGCGGCCTCCATGGCGCTGAAGGACGGCGTCCACCAGGCGAAACCCGCGCTCCTCGAGCCGATCATGACGGTCGAGATCCGGGTCCCGGAAACCTACATGGGCGAGGTCAACCGCGACCTCAACGGGCGACGCGGCCGCGTCCTCGGGATGGACAGCGACGGCGACATGCAGATCATCACGGCGCATGTGCCGCAGGCCGAGCTCTTCAACTACGCGACGGAGCTCCGGTCACTGGCGCAGGGTCGCGGGTCGTTCTCGGCGGCCCTCGACCACTACGAGGACGTGCCCTCGCACATCGCCGAGAAGGTCATCGAGTCGCACCGCAAGGAGCTCGAGGCCGCCGGGCACTGACCTCCGGGGCATGGGCGGTGCCTATGGAACGCTCGCCGATAGTGCGTCCGTCAGCGTGATCCGCCCCTCGTAGAGCGCTCGGCCGATGATCACGCCGCTGCAGCCGACGTCGCGCACCGCAGTGATGTCAGCGACGGATGCGATGCCGCCCGATCCGATGATCGAGCCCCGATCGAGCCGGACGAGACCCTCGTAGAGCGCGAGGTCCGGACCAGATAAAAGCCCGTCGCGGTCGATCGCGGTCACCTCGAAGGTCTCGACACCGGCGTCGGCGAGACGTCGGATGATGTCCGCCGCATCGACCCCGACATCGTCGGCGCTCCAGGCATTCCCGACGGCGCGCCCGTCGCGGACGTCGATGGCAACGGCGATGCGATGCGCGCCGTGGACCGCGACGAGGACACCCGCAAAGAACGGATCGCGGATGGCGGCGGTCCCGACGACCGCACGGGCCGCGCCGGCGCCGAGTGCTGCCCCGACGGCCTCCTGCGTTCGAAGACCGCCCGCGATCTCGACCGACAGCCGGTCGCCGACCAGCCCGGAGATCGCGTCGATGACGCCGATGTGGGCCTGACGGCCGGACCGCGCCCCATCGAGATCGACGACGTGGATCCATCTGGCTCCCTCGTTCGCGAAACCCTCCGCGACGGCCGCCGGGTCGTCGGCGAAGACCGTCTCGTGCGCGAAGTCGCCGGCCTGCAACCGCACGACGCGACCGCCTCGCAGGTCGATCGCTGGAAGGATCTCAAAGGCTCTTGCCGCCGCCATGGCAGCATGATATCGTAGTAGCACGCTAAAACGCTACAACAAGTGTGGCGGGCGGCAGCCGCACTGGCATCAAGGACCGAAGGCGATATGGCCGACGACTGGAAGACTCCCGACGTCGAGGCGCTCTTCGAGGCGATCCTCCGACTCGAGTCGATCGATGACACCGAGCGCTTCTTCCGCGACCTGTGCACCTTGAACGAGCTGCGCGACATGGCCCAGCGGTGGGCCGTCGTCCGGATGCTCGATGCCGGACTCCACTACGCCGACATCTCGCGGCGGACCGGCGCCAGCACCGCGACCATCACCCGGATCGCGTCCTGGCTGAACCATGGCGAAGGCGGCTATCGCGGCATGCTCGACAGACTCGACGACGCCTCCCGCGCGGGCACGCGGCCCTACCCCGTCGCGGGCGACCGATGACCCGTCGCCTCCGCCTCGCCGTCCCGAACAAGGGCCGCATGGTGGAACCGACGCTGAGGCTGCTCCACGACGCGGGCCTCGTGTTCGAGGAGCACGACCGGAGTCTCGTCGCCCTCGTCCAGAACTACGACCTGGACATCCTCTTCGTCCGGACCAACGACGTCATCGAATTCGTGGGCGACGGCGTCGCGGACCTCGGGATCACCGGCCTCGACCTTCTCAGCGAGACCGGCGCCGACCTGCCGCAGGTCCGCACGCTCGGCTATGGCCGGTGCCGTCTCGCGGCGGCCGTCCCGAACGACACGGCCATGACGACGGTCGACGACCTCGCCGGCCAGCGCGTCGCAACGGCCCACCCGAACACCGCGCGCCGGTTCTTCGCCGAGCGGCGAGTCGATGTCGAGATCATCCCGATCTCGGGCGCCGTGGAGGTCGCTCCGCGGCTGGGGCTGGCGGAAGGGATCGTGGACCTCGTCTCGACCGGCTCGACGCTCGCGATGAACGGACTCCGCCAGATCGGCGACGTCCTCGCGTCCGAGGCCGTCCTCGTCGCGAACCCCGCGGCGACCCGCGACCGGCCGACCGAGCTCGCCGCCGTCGACACGATGCTGAGCGCCGTGATAGCGGCCCGCGGCCGCAAGTACCTGATGATGAATGCGCCGTCGGCCTGCCTGAGCGACATCGAGAAGCTCCTCCCCGCTCTCGAGTCACCGACCGTCATCCCCCTGGCGCACGCGGGGATGATCGCCATCCACTCGGTCGTCGGTGCGGACGAGGTCTGGAGCCTGCTCCCGCGACTCAAGGGCGCCGGCGCCTCCGGGATCCTCGTCCTGCCCATCGAAAAGATCGTCCAGTGACCGCCGTCGTCCGCGCCGGCGGTGCCGCGCTCAGGCGGCTTGACTTGGCGGCCGTCCACGCCGGCGACGCCGATGCCCGGCGCGACCACGACGCGCTCATCCACCGCGGCGCCGTCCCCGACCCTCGCGTCCGTGAGATCGTCCGCGCAACGCTATCCGACGTCCGGGCGCGTGGCGACGAAGCCGTCCGTAGCGCGAACGCCGCTGTCGGTGGCGGTCGTCCGGACGGCCGCCTCGTCCTCGAGCGCGTCGAACTCACCCGCGCACGAGACGCCCTCGACGCCCGCACCCGCCGCGCGCTCGACCAGGCGATCGACCACGTCCGCCGCTTCGCCGAGACGCAGCGCCAGATGTCGAGGACGACGACCATCGGGCCCGGCATCGAGATCGAACGGCGGTGGACGCCGCTCGCTGCGGTGGGCGCCTACGTCCCCGGCGGTTCCGCCGCCTATCCCTCGTCCTTGGTCATGACGGTCGTCCCGGCGCAGGTCGCCGGCGTCGAACGGATCGTCGTCGCATCACCGGCCGGCCGCGACGGCTCGATCGACCCCGTCCTCCTCGGCGTCGCCGGACTCCTCGAGATCGACGCGTTCATCGTCGCCGGCGGCGCGCAGGCGATCGGTGCCCTCGCGTACGGGCTCCCCGACACGGGCGTCGCCCGGGTGGACCGGATCGTCGGCCCGGGAAACGCGTGGGTCACGGCCGCGAAGATCGAGGTCTGCGGCGAGGTGGGCATCGACCTCCCGGCAGGGCCGTCGGAAGGCATGGTCCTCGCGGCACCGCCCGCCGATCCCATCCGCGTCGCGGCGGATCTCATCACCCAGGCCGAGCACGGCCCCGACTCCCCGGCGATCCTCGTGACGACGGACCTCGCCTTTGCCGATGCCGTCGAAGCGGCCGTCGCGATCGAGCTCGAGGGCGCGGCACGCCGCGACATCCTCGCGGCCGCCCTGCGCGACCACGGGCGGATCGCGCTCGCCCCCGACCTCGCGACGGCGATCGATTTCGTGAACGCCTACGCGCCCGAGCACCTGTCGGTGGACGTCGAGCCGCTCGAGCCGACGGTCGCGTGCCTCCGCAACGCCGGGTCGATCTTCGTCGGGCCGTGGGCACCGGAATCCGCCGGCGACTACGCGACGGGCGCCAACCACGTGCTGCCGACAGGCGGCCTCGCGCGGGCGTCGGGCGCCCTGGCCGTGGAGAGTTTCGGCAAGTTCACTCAGATCCAGCGGATCGACCGACAAGGGCTCGAGTCGATCCGGGAGACGATCGCCACTCTCGCGCAGGCGGAAGGACTGCTGGCGCACCGCGATGCCGTCGAGATCCGGTTCGCGGAGCAAGGCCGATGAGCCCGACGCCGGTGACGTTCACATCACCGACCGGACCGTCGTCGTACAGCTGGGAAGCGACCGACGAGGAGGTCGCCGCGCGCTACGGTCTCGACCCCACGAGCATCGTCCGGTTCGATCTGAACACGTCCCCCACACCGCCCGAGCTCGTCACGAGGCTCCTAGCAGCGGGTCGATTCGAGTCGCCGTTGTCCGAATACCCGCCGACCGACTACCGGCGGCTGGTCGACGCAGCCGCCGCGCGGTATGGCGTCACCTCGGCGGAGATCCTGGTCGG
>JBJMNA010000216.1:0-11610 GCA_045804485.1 Chloroflexota bacterium | reverse complement strand
CACGGTCCTCGAACGAGGCGTAGTGGTAGGCGGGCGCGCCCGGCTCGAAGTCGACGTGGTCCGTGATCGCGATCTCGAGGATGCCGTGTTCGATCGCAGCCCGGGCGTAGGCGTCGATCGGCACCCTGCTGTCGGGTGACAGCTCCGTGTGCATGTGGGCATCGAGCGGGAGCCCGCGCGGCTCGCGGTGGGTCAACCGCCGATGAGTCCGAGCTCGTGGCCGACGCGGTCGAAAGCGCCGAGCGCGATGTCGAGCTGCTCGCGCGCGAGGGCCGCCGTGACGATCGTCCGCAAGCGCGCCTTGTCGATGGCCACCGTCGGGAAGACGACCGGCTGGGCGAAGACGCCCTCCTCGATGAGCCTGTCGCTGAAGCGGCCGGCGGTGTCGGGGTCGCCCATCATCACCGGCGTGATGGGGGTCTCCGAGCGTCCGGTGTCGAAGCCGAGCCGCGTCAGCTCGGCCTTGAAGTAGCGGGTGTTGTCCCAGAGTCGCTCCTGAAGCTCGGGCTCGTCCTGCATGACCCGGATGGCCTCGCGGCAGGCAGCGACGACCGCGGGCGGGTGCGACGTGGAGAACAGGAACGGCCGCGCGCGCTGGGTGAGGATCTCGCGCAGCGCCTGGGACCCGGCAACGTAGCCGCCGAGCGCACCGACCGCCTTCGAGAGCGTGCCGACCTGGATCGCGACGCGGCCGTGGAGTCCGAAATGGTCGACCGAGCCACGGCCGTTCCGCCCGAGGACCCCCGAGGCGTGAGCGTCGTCGACCATGACGGCCGCGCCGAACGATTCGGCCGCCTCGACGATGCCGGGGAGTGGCGCGATGTCGCCGTCCATCGAGAAGACGCCATCGGTGACGACCAGGATCGAGCGCCACTCGCCGCCGCCGGGGGCGCCTGTCTCCCGGGCCTCGGCGAGCACCTCACGAAGCGCCGCGACGTCGGCGTGCGCGTAGATCTTCCGGGGCGCCTTCGAGAGCCGCATGCCGTCGATGATCGAGGCGTGGTTCAGTGCGTCGGAGACGATGAGGTCGGTCTCGCCGGTGATGGTCGGGATGACGCCCGTGTTCGCGGTGAAGCCCGACTGGAACGTCAGGACCGCGGGCACGTCCTTGAACGCCGCGAGCTCGGCCTCGAGCGCCTCGTGCATCGACATCGTCCCGGCGATCGTCCGGACGGCCCCCGACCCGGCACCGAAGTCGCGCACCGCCGCGACCACGGCGTCGCAGATCCGTGGATGGTTCGTCAGCCCGAGGTAGTCGTTGGACGAGAGGGAGACGAGCCGCCGGTCGTCGACCGAGACGATCGGTCCCTGCGCGGAGGACATGACCCGCAGCCGTCGATAGAGATGCCGTTCCTTGAGCGCGGCGACCTCGTCCTCGAGGAAGTGGAGAGGGTCGGGTCGGCCGGCTGGCGTGGCACTCATGACGTCCAGTCCATGATGACCTTGCCCGAGTCACCCTGCCGGGCGGCCTCGAAGGCGGCCTCGAAATCGCGGAAGCCGAAGCGGTGGGTGATGGCCGGGGTGATGTCGAGCCCCGACTGGAGCATGACGGTCATCTTGTACCAGGTCTCGTACATCTCCCGGCCGTAGATCCCGCGCAGGGTCAGCTGGTTGAAGACGATCTGGTTGACGTCGAGGCTGATCTCCTCGGTCGGGATGCCGAGGATCGCGATCCCGCCGCCGTGGGCCATCGCCCCGAGGGCCGACCGAAGCGCGGTCGGGTTGCCGGACATCTCCATCGCCACGTCGAAGCCCTCGACCATGTCGAGCTCGGCGAACGTGTCTGCGAGCGAGCGAGTGGTCGGGTCGATGGCGAGCGTGGCGCCCATCCGCATCGCGAGCTCGCGGCGGTAGGCGTTCGGCTCGCTGACGACGACGTTGCGTGCCCCGGCGTGCCGTGCGACAGCGGTGGCCATCAGCCCGATGGGTCCGGCGCCGCTGACAAGCACGTCCTCGCCGAGGATCGGGAACGCGAGAGCCGTATGGACGGCGTTCCCGAACGGGTCGAAGATCGCGGCCACCTCCTCGTCCACGCCCGGCCAGTGGTGCCAGACGTTCGTCATCGGCAGGACGACGTACTCGGCGAAGGCGCCGTCGCGGCCGACGCCGAGACCGATGGTGTTGGGACACAGGTGACGGCGCCCCGCGAGACAGTGGCGGCACCGGCCGCACACCACGTGACCCTCGCCGCTGACCAGGTCGCCGGGCCGGAAGTCCGCCACGTTGCTCCCGATCTCGGTCACCTCGCCGACGAACTCGTGACCGACGACCAGCGGCGGCTTGACGGTCCGTGCCGCCCACGGATCCCACGATTCGATGTGGAGGTCCGTCCCGCAGATGCCGGTCTTGTGGACGCGGATCAGGACGTCGTTGATGCCGACGACGGGACGCGGAACCTCGCGGAGGTCGAGGCCGGGCGCTGCCTCGGTCTTGACCAGTGCGAGCATGTCAGCGCCCTCCGACGAGCTCGTCGAGATCGTCGGGGTCGAGGCTGGGATCCTCGCGGTCGTCGTGGTCGTCATCGTCATCGTCGTCGACGTCGGACCAGTCGATGACCGGGTTCTCGACCCAGCCGATGCCGTCGATCTCGCAGCGGACGCGGTCGCCCGGCACGAGGTAGACGGGCGGATCTCGGAAGACGCCGACGCCCGACGGCGTGCCGGTCGCGATGACGTCGCCCGGATCGAGCGTGATCGAGCGGCTGATGAACGCGATGAGCTCGGCCACGCTCCAGATCATGTCGGCCGTCGTCCCCTCCTGCATCAGCATCCGGCCGCCGTCGTCCGGACCGGAGCCCGGGATGCGGTAGGAGCGGAGGCGGAGGTCCTGCGGGTCCGGGATCTCGTCCGCCGTGACGAGGACCGAGCCCATCGGCAGGAACGTGTCCGAGCCTTTGGCGCGAAGCCACTGGCCGTCACCGATCTGGCCCTCGGCAAGGGCGACCGGCACTCCCTGCCAGTCGCGGGCCGAGATGTCGTTCACGACGAGATAGCCCGCGACGTGGTCGAGCGCGTCCTCGCGGGCGACGCGGTTAGCGGTCGTCCCGATGACGACAGCCAGCTCGACCTCGAGATCGAGGGCGTGGCAGCCCTCGGGGCGGACGATCGGCTCCTCGTCGCCGATGACCGCGTTCGCGAACTTCGAGAAGAGGAGCGGCCGGGGTCGCACCTCGCCCTTCTGCTCGGCGACATGGTCGCTGTAGTTCTGGCCGACACAGACGATCTTGCCGGGAAACGGGATCGGGGCGACCAGCTCGACCTCGTCGAGCGGGATCCCGGTCGCGCCGTGGAGCGTCGCCGCACGGCGGCGGAAGTCGTCGAGCGAGTCCGGATCGAGATCGAGCCCGGCGAGGAACCCGTCGAACAACGGGATCACCCGATCCCCGACAAGAAGGCCCGTGCCTCCGTCCTCGTCGCCGAGATATGAGACGAGGCGCATCGGTGTCTCCTCGATCCGTTCGGATCAGTTCAGCTGGGCGCGGCGCTCTCGGCCGGGGTGCTCGCGGCCGCGGACGGCGCGGCACTTGTCGGTGCCGACGCGCTCGGTGCCGCACTCGGGCTGCCGCTCGGTGCCGATGACACTGTCACGGTCGGGCTCGAGCTCGGCACGGCGCACTGCTTCTCGGGGTTGGTCCTCTCGGCCCATTGCTCGTAGAACGCCAGGATCTGCGCCTGGTCGAGCGTCTCCATCGGCAGGACGCGACCCCACACGATCGCCTGGAACGGCGTTGACATCTGGTCGAACCGGGCGATGACCGGCGCCAATTCGCCCTTCGGGATGTTGCAGACGGGGCTGTTCGGGAACGCGTCATAGAGCGCCCGGAGCTGCGCCTGCCCCTCGGGTGTCGCGCCGGCGCTGTCGCCTCGATAGAGGATGACGATGGCGCCGTGCTCGAGGTTGTGGATCCATCCCTGCGGAAGGACGTTGTCGCTCGGGCCGTAGACGCGGGCCGGGATCGGTCCGCCGGTGCCCGGCCGGTTGTAGTGGTTGCCCGATGCCGGCGCGCAGTAGGTGTAGGTGACCTTGTCGCCGACGGCGACGTGCTGGCGGCCCATGTCCGGCTGGACGTAGCCGAGCGCGGGGGTCGCGCTGGCGGCCGGCGATGCTGTCGGCGCGGGCGTCCAGATCGTCGAGCAGGCATAGGCCGGCTGCGAGGCGGACAGGAAGACGAACGTGGAGAGAAGCGCGACTCCGGCCAGTGCCGCCACGAGGATGATCGCGGTGCGGTAGCGCTGGACGAACGTCGGCTTCACGTACGTCCGCTGGCGCTCGCGACGGCCGACGCGCGTCGTCGTGGGCCGCGAGGTCGTCGGCGTGCCGGGCGGGCGTTGCGTGCCCGCGGCTGCCCCTCCTCCGGGCACTCCCGCGGCCGCGGCCGTCCCGGCGGTCGATGGCGCCCCGGACGTGCTCGCGGCGCCGGCCGAACCCGCCGTGGCTGGGTTCGCGCTCGTCGGCGTCGCACCGGTCCCCGTCGGCGGTGGCGCGCCCGCCGGTCTGGACGTCGAGGGGTTGGTGCCGGGTCGCTGGCGCCGGCGGCTGGCTTTGCTCACAGATGTGCCTCGGTGTAGATGTGAAGGAGCGCCCGTCCAGGGGACGCGCGCAGGGTGAGGGTACCGTCCCGACGCTCGATCGTGCTCACGGCTCGGAGAGGTAGGTCCGGACCTCGGGTCGGAGAAGGCCGCGGAAGAGCGCCAGCCCGAACGCGGCGACGAAGACCGCCTCGACGAGCAGCTGGCTCAATGCGAGCAACGGGACGAGCGGGACGGTGAGGCTGGCGAGCCCGAGGGCGAGGCTCCGGGCGGCCTGCTTTCGCTGGAGGACGAGCGTCGTCGTGAAGATCGTGTACGCGAGGAGGGCCATCACGACGAGCCCCTCGAAGCTGACCGGGACGGAGATGGCGAGATCGACGACGGAGCGCAGGCTGATGCCGATCCCGGCCAGGATCAGGAACGCATAGACGAGGAACAGGCGGATGCCGCCGGGCATCGCTCGGAGACTGTCGATCATCGGGGACGCATCGTATCCGACACGGCGGTTCCGCCCGGTGAACGGCCCCCGTCCGGACCTCGTGCTAACGTCGGGCGCGTGATGCCGCCCATCCTCAGGCCATGAGCGTCGACACCCCCGGATGGGTCCGGGACGCGATCTTCTACCAGATCTTTCCGGACCGTTTCGCGTCGAGCCCGCGCGTCCTGAAGCCCGGCCGGCTGGAGCCGTGGGACGCGGCGCCGACCCACGACGGGTTCAAGGGGGGCGATCTGCGCGGGATCGTCGAGCACCTCGACTACCTCGACGACCTCGGCGTCAATGCGCTCTACCTGACGCCGGTCTTCCAGTCGGCGTCGAACCACCGCTACCACACCTACGACTACTTCGAGGTCGATCCGCTCCTCGGAGGGACCGACGCGCTGCGTGAGCTCCTCGACGCCGCGCATGACCGCGGGATGCGGCTCGTCCTCGACGGAGTCTTCAACCACACGGGGCGGGGGTTCTGGCCGTTCCACCACATCCTCGAGACGGGCGCGTCCTCGCCGTATCGCGACTGGTTCATCCTCGATCAGGAGCGGCTGGAACACGGCGTGCCGCTCGTCGCGTACCCGCCACCGGACCACGAGCAGCGGGCGGAAGGGTACGAAGCGTGGTGGGGGCTGCCGGCGCTCCCGAAGCTGAACACCGACCATCCCGACGTTCGCGACTACATCTTCAGCGTCGCGGAATTCTGGCTCCAGTTCGGGATCGATGGCTGGCGCCTGGACGTCCCGACCGAGATCGACGACGAGGGCTTCTGGCAGGAGTTCCGGCGGCGCTGCAGGGCCGTCAACCCGCAGGCGTACCTCGTTGGCGAGATCTGGAACGTGGCGCCGGACTGGCTCCGCGGCGATCGCTTCGACGCGGTCATGAACTACCCGCTCGCCGAGGCGATCATGGGCTTCACAGCCGGGGCGGCCCTCGATCTCGACGTCGTGCGGGCGCACAGCACGTACAGCGCGGACCTCCGACCGCTCACGGGGACCGAGTTCGCGCAGCGGTTGCTTGAGCTCACCGCGGCGTACGACCCCTCGGTCATCGACGTCCAGCTCAACCTGCTCGGGTCGCACGACGCTCCCCGGCTGCGGACCGTCATCGGCGGCGACGTGGTCCGGGTCCGGATGGCGACGCTGCTCCAGATGACTCTTGGCGGCGCCCCGTGCATCTATTACGGCGACGAGATCGGCATGACCGGCGGGAACGACCCGGCGAACCGCGGCGGTTTCCGCTGGAACGAGGCCGAGTGGGACACCGGGCTCCGTGAGTCCGTCCGACACCTGACACACCTCCGCCTGGGCGAGCCGGGCTTGCGTGGCAGGGAGGTCCGTGTCGCGGGGGCGTCCGACCAGGCGGTCGCGGTCGAACGAGGCAGCGGTGCGTCGCGCTTCGTCGTCGCACTCAACGCGGCCGATGCGGAGGCTCGGCTCGATGTCTCCGTCGACGGTGACGGCGTCAGGGGCCTCGACGGCGTTCCATTGCCGGGATTCGAAGAGGTCGCCGGATCGGCGGTCACCGATGGTCGCGCCACGCTCGTGCTGCCGCCGCGGTCTGGCGCGCTGTTCAGGGTCGTGTAGAGGCCGGCCGGCGGTTTCCGTCATACTCCGCCGCTGTGGCAGACCTACCGATCGAGCTCGAGCCCGGGCTCGCCGAACGCCTTGCCCGCGCGCTCGACATCGAGGCGAAGATCCCTCGGGCGCTCGAAGCGCTCGGCCCCGTCGCCGACCGCGACGTGCTCCTGCTCGATGGCGCGGACGGTCTCCGTGCGCGCCAGCTCACCGAGCTCGGTGCACGCGTGTCATACGCCCCACTCGACGCGTCCGGGCAGATCGATGCGGCCGATGCGAGCGCGGACGTCCTGGTCAGCCTCTGGACCCCGTTCCGTGGCTGGCCCGGCACCGAAGCCGACGAGGCGGCGCGCGTCCTCCGCCAGGGCGGCCGCCTCCTCGTCGTGCTCGACTACGGTCGCGATGACGTGTCGCGTCTGCGCGGCGACCTGTCAGAGTACGGACTGCTCAGCCGGCGCGACGGGCCGTATCTGCGCGGTGGCTATAAGGTCCGCGTCGTCCATTGTTTCTGGACGTTCGACTCGCAGGAGGAGACGACCACGTTCCTCGACGAGGCTTTCGGTGCGATCGGGCGTGAGGTCGCTGCCGACCTGAAACGACCCCGGCTGTCCTACAACGTCGCGGTCTACCACCGCTCGTTCGGCGGCGAGTCGTGACCACCACCAACCGCGCTCGCCGCGGACGGGTCGTGACGCCGGGCCGCGTCTTCCTCGCCGTCGCGCTCATCGGGTCGCTCGCGTTCACGATCTACGTGCTGACGGTCCGGGACGCGTCGCAGATCCCGCTCCTGGCCGCCGGTGCGGCGGCACTCGGCATCGTGTTCCTTGCGCTCGCGGCCTACATGCTCCGGTCCACCTGGAAGGCCGGCGTGGCGGCGCGGAATGGACGGGCGATCGTTCTCGGGCTCGGTGGCGGGTTCGCGGCGGTCATCGGGATGCTCTGCCTCGCCGCGGCGATGATCGGCTTCCTCCTGGCGCGGTCGGGCTGACGCTGGGTTGACCTGACGGCGCGGACTGCCCGCTGAGGACCCTCTGGTAGACTCGGCCGGCGCCTGCCCCCATCGTCTAGAGGCCTAGGACGCCACCCTTTCAAGGTGGAGATCAGGGGTTCGAATCCCCTTGGGGGTACCACCTCCCAGGCACACCGTCACCCGCGGACCGTCCGCCGGGCCCCTGCTACCATCGAGCCGATGGAGATCATGGGCATCCAGATCCGGACGATCATCAAGGACAACGTCGCCGCCCGATGCGACGGATGTCTCGAGGTCATCGACGTGACGCCGTGGCGGATCAATCTGCTCGACATCGTCGCGACCGAATCGCCCGTCGGCTGGACCGAGCGACCGGCGATCAATCCGGGCCCCTTCCAGTTCCACAGCGATCCGGCCTGCGTCCGACGCTGGATGGCCGGCAGGGGATATGTGTTCTGCCGGAGGGGCGAGGTCCGCGAGATCATGCGGCCGATCCCGATCCCCGGCGAACCCGGTCGATACGGGCTGTGCGACGGGATCCATCGCGACGACCACGAGTTCGTCCCCGCCTGACGCGGGCCTCGGCCGGCCCAGCGGCCGGCAGTTTGACACCGCGTTCCCGCGACGCCTATCCTCCGCCCGCTTGGACGAATCGCGGATACCCAGATTCGCCTAGTATCGACCCTGTTTCCACCCTCGTGTCGACGGGTCGGAGTGAGCGTATCCCCCCACGCTCTCCCGACCCGTCGGCTCCCCTCCCGAGGACCGGTCCGTTGTCCGACGCCGCTTCCACCGCTCCCGCCGCCCGCTGGCTCTCCCTCGGGCCTGCCAGCAAGCTCGTCGGGGTGGACCCGGACACGCTTCGGCGTTGGGCTGATGACGGGCTCGTCGAGGCGTACGTCACGCCCGGGGGTCATCGGCGCTTCGACCGGCGCGCGATCGAGACCCTCGTCGCCGGCCGCCGGGCGGGCCATCGTCCCCTCGCGAGTCTCGGTGCGAGCTCCGAGCACCTGACGCGGGCCTATCGCCGCAGCTACACGCGGGGCGCGGCTGTCCAAGTCCCGGCCGACGACCTCGCAGAGCGCGAGCGCTACCGGCGCGACGGCCGTCGCCTGGTCGAGGCGCTCGTCGCGCATCTCGATGCACCGGCGTCCGACCCGCGCGCACGCGCGACCGCCGAAGCCGACGCGACGGCGCTCGTCGACGATCTCGCGCGACGGTTGGCGGCCGCCGGGATGAGCCTGACCGAAGCGGTCGGGCTGTTCGTCGCCGCGCGACGTCCGTTCCTCGACGAGCTGACAGGCCTGGGCCGGCGGCGCGCCCTCGACGCCGCGCGGTTGGCAGCCCTGTACGAGAGTGCGTCCGGCGTCCTCGACCGGCTGCTGCTTCGGCTCATCTCCACCTTCCAGGAAGCGAGTCCCGTGCGTCCATGAACCTCCCTGTCGTCCTTCCGGCGTTGACCTCCATCCTTGCCCTGGTCTTTGCGCTCGCACTGTTCGATCAGTGGCGCGAGCGGCGCGGCGGGTTCCAGCTGATCTGGACGATCGGGATGGTCTTCTACGGCGTCGGCGCCGGATGTGAAGCGATCGCGGCCGCGTCAGGCTGGAACGAGGCGCTCTATCGGACCTGGTACCTGACGGGGGCGGTCTGGACTGCCGGCTGGCTCGGACTCGGGACGGCATTCCTGCTCGGGCGAACACGGTTCGGCTACAGCTTCGCGCTGTGCCTCTTCCTCGCCGGGCTCTTCACGTTCCTCGTCCGGAATAAGCCCGAATACGCCGGCGCCGGAACACTTCCGCTCCTGTACTTCATCGCGGCGGGGCTCCTCGCGCTGGCGGTCGCGGTCGAGACCTATTTCGCGAATGACCGATGGCCACTCCTCGCGGCACTTGCCGTCGTCGGCGCGACGGTGTTGAGCGTCGTCCTCATGGTGACGACGACGCTGCCGGCGCCGGGCTACGCCGTCGATCCCGCGACGGCGGCTCCGGTGGCGACCCTGTTCCCGCCGTCGCTTCGGCTGCTGACACCGTTCATGAACATCACCGGCGCCTTCGCGCTGATCCTCGGGGCGATCTTCTCGACCTACGTGTTCATGCCCAAGCGCCGGGTGCTCGCCTATTCGCTCGACCCGAACCAGCCCGGGGACGAGTTCCTGTTCAACCTCATCATCGCGCCGGTCGCGATCGCGGTGAACCTGGTGGCGTCGTTGCCCGGTGCGGTCCGAGCCCTGCTCGCCGGCAAGCTCCACAGCCGGGTGCCGGCGACGATCCTGATCGCCATCGGGGCGTTCGTGGCGACCCTCGGTGACACGCTCAACCGGTTCGGGATGACGGAGTGGTTCCAGCTCGGGAAGTTCCTTGGCGTCCTGTTCCTGTTCGCTGGGTTCCTCGTCTCGATCGAGGTCTTCCGGGAGATCCGCGTCCCGTTCACGTCGATCAGGCTGGGCCGGACCCGGCAGGAACCGGCCGGGGCCGTCGCGCTCGCCGAGGCATCCGAGGCTGCGGTCGACCGCGGCTCCGCGGAGCACGCCCCGAGCTGAGTCGGTCCTCGGATACGCTGGCCGGCATGTCCCGTTTCGTTGCCGGCTGCGTGGCGCTCACCCTCCTTGTCGCCGGCTGCGGAGGGACGACGCCACCCGCCGGCTCCGCGGCCGGCGGCCGCGTCCTGCACGTCATGGATCGCGTTTCGAACGCCGCCGTCGTCAGCGGCGCGAACACGACCGACGGCGTCACGACGTTCTCTCGGATCGTCCCCGCGTGCGGCGGAAGCGTGACGTTCGTGCCGACCGCTGACGGCGACTATGTCATCTCCGTCCTGCTCGACCCGACGGGTGCACTCGACGCCGCGATCGAGCGGGCGAACGGCAACCTCGCGGCGGTCGACACGTCGACGATGTCGCTGCCGCCGTTCTGGAGCCAGACGGTGAAGGGCGCGGACCTGCCGCGATGGATCGCCATCGGGCCCGACGGCGTCACGGTCAGCAGCAACGAGCCGGCCACCGGCACGGTCAGCCGACCCTGCCCGTCGTTCGCACCGACACCCCTTCCGTCAGCCAGCTGAGCGCCGCCCTACCATGGCGCCGATGCCCGGTCCCCTCGCCCCCGTCACGTCGCGAACCGCCTCAGGAGCCGGGAGGTCGGTGGCCGCCGCCGACCGTCCGCCGCTGGCCGGTTTCGCGATCGTCATCGTCGCCGCGTCGCTGTTCGGGACGCTCGGGCCGCTGTCGCGGCTGGCATACGACGCCGGGATGCAGCCGACGCCGTTCGTCGCGTGGCGCGGCGCGATCGGGTTCATCGCGGCTGCCGTCTTCGTCGCGTGGCGGATCTCGCGCGGGTCGGAACACCTGACGCGACTCGCCGACCTCGACACGTCGGCCCGCCTCAGCCTTGCCGCGACGGCGCTCTCGGGGTTCCTGCTCAACGTGTGCATGTTCGTCGCGTTCGACCTCGTCACCGTCGCTCTCGCGCTCCTCTGCTTGTACACGTACCCGGTGATCGTGGCCGTCGCGAACGTCGGGCTCGGGCGCGAGTCGATGGACCGGCCACGCGCGATCGCGCTCACGCTGGCGGTGCTCGGGATGGTCGCCGTCGTCGCATCCGAGATCGATCCCGCCTCTGGGGTTCGCGTCGATGCGCTGGGGATCGCCCTTGCGCTCGCCGCCGCCGGCTTCCAGGCGTTGTTCGTCATCGTCAGCCGGAGCGGCTACCCGGGGGTGCCGGCGTCCCAGGCGATGAGCCTCGTGCTCGTGACGACCCTGGTCGGCAGCACCCTGCTCGCGATCGGGGTCGGCAACGTCGACGGCCTCACCTACCCGCTCCGCGACCCGGCGGTCCTGCCGATCCTCGTCTTCACCGGGCTGTTCGCGGCGGCGATCCCGTCGATCATGTTTGTGACGGGGATCCGGCTCGTCGGCGGAACGCGGGCAGGGATCCTGATGCTGTTCGAACCGGTCGTCGGCGTGGTCCTCGCCGCGCTGCTCCTCGGCGAGGGGCTCACCTCGATCCAGGTGGTCGGCGGCGTCGCGATCCTCGCCGCGGCACTCATCCT
>JBJMNA010000215.1:0-7884 GCA_045804485.1 Chloroflexota bacterium | reverse complement strand
GCGGGCGACATGTTCAGCGAGCGCTACAACGAGGCGATCAGGAGCCGGATCGGCTCGGTCTCGCCGACGGCCCTCTACATCGAGGCCGACGATCTCGAGGCGCTGTACGCCCGGTGTCTGGAATCTGGCGTCGAGGTCGCGGATCCGCTCGCCGACCGCCCGTGGGGGCAGGCGGAGTTCACCGTGACCGACGCGGAAGGCCAGTGGTTGACGTTCTGGCAGGCCTCGCCCGGCGGCACCTGACCGACCCCGGTCACGCCTCCGCCGCGCCGATCGCCTGAAGGCGTGCCGGCGTCAGGGCCGCACAGAGCGCGACGAGCACCACGCCAAGCCCAGCGAGCAGCCACAGACCGAGCGTGAAGTCGCCGGTGACGTCACGGGTGACGCCGAACGCGAACGGCGCGACCGCCGACAGGATGTAGCCGACGAGCAGCATCATCGCGGCCGTCGCACTGACATCCGCCGGGCTGCCGCCGACATCCACGGGAAGCGTCAGGACGATCGGGAAGATCCCGCCCATCCCCGCACCGAGGACGAGCGCCCAGACGACTCCCGGATCGGGAGCGACAAGGACGCCGACCAGCCCCGTGAGGATGAGGACCGACGCAAAGACGAGCTGCCCCCGACGTGTCCCGATCCGGTCGGCACCGAGCGGCATGACGCTCGTGGCGACCAGCGTCGTCGCGCCGAACAACGCGACCAGGTTCGCAGAGTCGGGGTCGGACCAGCCGTGATCGATGTAGACAGCAGCCAGCCACGTCACGACGCCGTAGTAGAGCATCGACTGGAGGCCGAACAGGACGCCGAGGACCCAGGCGACCGGACTGCGCCACGGGATGCGCGGCGGCTCGATCGTCTCGTCGACCGCCTCGTCCGCCGGCGCCAGCCCGAGCCAGACCGCAAGTGATCCGAGACCGGCCAGCGTGATGACCGCGAGCGCGAACCGCCAGTCGCCCGCGTCGCCCGCCAGCGGGACGGCGAATGCCGCAGCGACCGTTGACCCGAGCACCAGGCCGATCGCGTATGCGCCGGTCCCGAGGGCAGGCCGGGACGGCATCTCGTGGCGGACCACCAGCGGGAAGATCGGCCCGGCGAGACCCATCCCGAGACCGATCCCGAACGTCAACGCGAGGATCAGGACAGGCCCCGGCACGGCCAGCCGGAGCAGCCCGAAGACGACGACGAGCACGGCGCACAGCGCGAGCGCCCACCGTGCCCCGAGCCGGCGCGCAACGAGCGGAGCGAGTGGCGCGAAGATCCCCATGCACAGCACGGGGATCGAGCTCAAGGCACCCGCGACCGCGTGCGAGATCCCGAGTCCCGCCTGGATGCTGGGCAGCAGCGGACCGAGGGCGATGATCTGGGGGCGAAACACGAGAGCGATCGCCAGCAGCGCGACGAGAGGCCTCGCGAGCGACCGGATCGATCGCGCGCCGGTCGGGTCAGCCAGGTTCCGGGCCGTCCACATTCGTGACCGGTTCGCCCTCGCCGACGCGCACGAGGACTGCTTCGACGCCGGCCGACCCCGCCGCCATCCCCTCCCGGTGGATGATCCCGCGCGGGATCAGGACGAAGTCACCGGCCGACGCCTCGACGCGATCGCGTCCGCCCGGCCCCGACTCGAAGGTCGCGGAGCCGGCGATGAGATAGATGTATGTGTCGTGGCCGGCGTGGATGTGCCAGCCGGTAAGGACACCGGGCTCCGTTCGGAGCGTCCCGGCCCACACGCCGTCGTGGTCGAACGCCTCCCGGCGGTCCATCCCGGGCGTCGTGACGGCGGGGCTGCCCATCTCGTGGGCGTGGACGACCCGGACGCCGGCCATCTGCCCCGTCAGTCCCGTCCCGCGAGGTGGTCGTCGATGAGCGTCTGTGCGTCGAACTGGGCACGTCCCAGGACGAACCAGATCGCCTGGACGGGCACGTCGCCGAGCGTCGCGAGCCGGTGCGGGATCGACGAGTTGATCGAGATCGCGTCACCCGGCTCGAGGACGTACTCATCGAAGCCGATGCGGACCTGCAGGCGGCCGCTCAAGACGTAGCCCCATTCGTGGCCCGGGTGCCTCTGGAAGGCGTCGGGCGGGCTCGACGCGCCGCCGACCTCGTAGGTCACGCGCAGGAACTCGACGCCGGGTTCCGACAACGTCGTGAGCCGCTCCCACAGGACGCCCGACGCGAGCCGGATCGAGTGGCGGTCGGCCGCGCGCTGGACGGGCGGCGCCGGCGCCATCGTGCCGCCCGCCGGCGCCCCGGTCCGTGTCGGCACTGCGGGCTCGGCTGGCCGGCGGTCGTTGAACAACAGCTCGTCGAGCGAGACGTCGAGCTCGGCGGCGATCGCATAGAGCGTGCTGACGGACGGATTCGCGCGACCCGTCTCGATCTGTGAGATGAGGCTCGGGGAGACGCCCAGCCGGTCGGCGAGCGTCCTCAGGCTCAGATTCCGGGCGCGCCGCGCCTCGCGGAGATGCTCGCCCATCTCCGGGTAATCCGGTCGACCGGCGCGCGTCACGCTCGATGTGGTCACGTGCCTGCTCTCATCGTCACTAGAACATCATCCGGCCGTTGTCGACGACCAGGTCGACGCCGTCGACCGATGCGTTCTCGAGCAGGAAACGCGTGCCGTGGACGATGTCAGCCATCGTGGCGAGCTTCTTGGTGATCGTCTTCGAGGTGTGGCCCTCGAGGATGGCCGGCGGCTTGCCGTGCCAGTAGGGGCTGTCGCCGGTGATCCCGGGATGGATCGCGTTCACGCGGATCGGCGCAAGCTCCCAGGCGAGTGTCCGCGCGAGCCCAGCGATGCCGCCGTTGACCGTGGAGACCGTGGTCGAGCCCGGGTACGGCCGGTCCTTGGCCTGGCCGCCGAAGAGCACGATCGAGCTCTCTGGCGCGAGCCGGTCGAGGAGCACATGGACGACCTCGGCGAAGCCGACGAGCTTCAGGGTGACGAGCTCGAGCGCCCGGTCGATGTCGAAGTCGCGGATCGTGTTGTCGTCGCGCTGGATCGCGACGATCGCCAGGTACTTGACCGCCCCGACCGATGCGAGCGCGTCCCGGATCGTCTTCGGCTTGGCGAGGTCGAGCGCCACCCCGCGGGCACCGCCGCCGATCTCCGACGCGACGGCTTCCGCCTTCGACGCCGTCCGGCCGGTCAGGATCGTCTCCCGGCCCGTCTCCGCGTAGGTCCGGGCGAGTTCCCGGCCGATGCCCTCGGTGCCGCCGACCACCAGGATGCAGCCGTCATCCACGTCGTGATCCCTCCTCGTATCGGCGCCATTGGTCGACCCAGCGATACGCGTGCCGGGCGGGCGGTTGGGGCGCCTGCGTCTCGATCCACCGGACGCGTTCCGTGCCGGTGTTATAGAAGCCGTGGACCGACCCGACCCCCGCGAACGCGACGTCACCGGGCCGGAACGTGTAGTGCTGGCCGTCCATCTCGCACTCGACCTCGCCCGCGAGGAACACGTACGCCTCCTCGAACGGGTGGTCGTGCGCCTGGGCTGCACCGCCCAGTTCGTAGTCGACCGTGAACATCGTGACGTGGTCGGCACCGAAGGTCCGATCGACCATCATCTTCACCGAGATCCCGCTGTAGGCGAGGATCGCGGTGTCGGCACCGGCCGGCGCGCGGCCTCGTGCCGGGTCCTTCACGCGGAGCGCCTCGATCTGCGGCCCGGTGCCCTCGTAATGGCCGACGAGCCGCAGCGTCGGGTCACCGAACGGCGGGCGCGTCGCATCCGCGGCCATCCGGTCGAGATCCTGGGCGGGCTCGAAGAATGTGTCGCGCCGCGGCCCGGATGGATCGAGCCGCTGCGGGCTCGCAAGCGACAGGAAGCGGACGGGTGCGTCCGCGGTGTTCCCGAGCGCGTGCCGAAGACCCGTCGGGATCAGAGCGAAGTCGCCGTCGACGAGCCGGTGGACGCGGCCGCCAAGGTCGAGCAGGAGCTCGCCCTCGAGGATGTAGAGCGCCTCCTCGAACGCGTGGACGTGCGGCGCGAGCCAGCCGCGCGGATGCAGCGCGATCGCCGCCAGGTCGGTATGGACCGCGCCGTGCTCGGGCCCGACGATGCGCTGCCGCGCCAGCCCGGACGAGGTGGCCGACGCGGGCGCGGGACTGTCGATGAACGACCAGTCGATGTGACCGACGGAGTGCATGTCGAGCTCGCGCCTACTCGAAGCGTCGAGACCAGGCGTCGACGCCGACCGCCAGCAGGAGGATGACGCCCAGCGTCACCTGCTGGTAGAACGGATCGAGCCCGAGCAGGTTGAAGCCGTTGGCGATGAGCGCGACGAACAGGCAGCCGAGGACCGTCCGACCGATCGTCCCCTCGCCGCCAAGGATGCTCGTGCCACCGACGATGATCCCGGTCAGCACGGTGAAGGTCAGGAACTGGCCGCTGCTCGCCTGCGCCGACAGGACGCGTGAGGCATCGAGCGTGCCGGCAAGCGCCGCCGCGGTCCCGCTGAGGGCGAACGTCGAGACGCGGATCGCGTTGACCCGGACCCCACCAAGACGTGCCGCCTGCGTGTTGCCGCCGGTCGCGTAGACGTACCGACCGAACGTCGTCCGGCTCAGCAGGATCGCGGCGAGGACCGCGATGACGATCATGATCCAGGCCGCGCTGCTGAGCCCGAGGATCTTCGTGGCCGCGAACGACTGGAAGTCGAGGTGGTCGAGCGCGACGACGAGGTTGCCCTTCGTCACGATCGCCGCGATGCCGCTCACCACGAACGTCATCGCCAGCGTCCCGATCAGCGGGTTGATCCGGAACCACGTCACGATGACGCCATTGGCGATGCCGACTGCGAGACCGACCGCGAGGCCCGCGAGGACGCCGACGATCGGTGAGACCGACGACGCGGTCGTCAGCGCCACGGCGCCCGCGAGACCGTAGATCGCGCCGATGGACAAGTCGATGCCGCCCGCGATGAGGACGAACGTCCCCGCGCAGGCCACGATGATGATCCCCGCCTGCTGGTCGAGGATGTTCGTCAGGTTGCCGGTCCGCAGGAACGGCGGGCTGATGATCGCGAGCACGACGAACGCGATGAGGAACGGGATGAGGATCCCGGCGCGCGCGACCATGCGGGAGATCCGCTGCGATGGCGGAGTCGTCGCCTGATCCGCGCCGACCGTGTTCGCGGTCATGCGGCGCTCGTCGCGCTCGTGCCGAACGCTGCGCTCACGATCCCCTCCTCCGTCATCTCCGCGCCGGTGAGCTCTGCGACGAGCCGGCCGGCTCGCATCACGAGAACCCGGTGCGCGAGCCCCAGGATCTCCTCGACCTCGTTCGAGATCAGCAGGATCGCCATCCCGTCGGCGGCAAGGCGCACGAGCACGTCGTAGATGTCGCGCTTCGCTCCGACGTCGATTCCGCGCGTCGGTTCGTCGGCGATCAGGACGCCCGGTTCGATGAGCAGCGCTCGGGCGAAGAGCAGCTTCTGCTGGTTGCCGCCGGACAGGGAACCGGCCGCCGCTTCGAGGAGCGGCGATGCGTCAACGCCCGCGAGGGCATCACGGACAGCCGCGCGCTCGGGCCCGCGGCGGACGAACCCGAACCGCCGGAACCGCGAGAGGCTCGTCAGGCTGACGTTCTCGCGGATCGGTCGTCGCAGGATCAGCCCATCGTCCTTGCGCGATTCCGGGATGAGCGCGACACCCGCGGAGATGGAGGCGGCCGGGCGCCCGGCGAGGGCGGTCCCCGCTGACGTCACAGAGCCAGTCGTCGCCGCGGTGGCCCCGTAGATCGCCCGGGCGAGCTCGGACCGGCCGGCCCCGATGAGCCCGGCGAGACCGACGATCTCGCCCGCCCGGAGGGTCAGGCTCGCGTCGACCACGCCCGGCGCGGAAAGAGCGGTCACGTCGAGGACGACCGGCGAGTCCGCGGGCGGCAGGCGCTTCTCGGGATAGGCGCGCCCGACAGGGCGCCCGAGCATCCCGGTCACGAGGCTCGACTCGGTCTCGGCCGCGGTCGGACCGGTCCGGACGACGCGGCCGTCGCGCAGGACGGAGACCACGTCGGACAGGTCGAGGACCTCGGTGAGGAAGTGCGAGACCAGGATGACCGTGTGGCCGCGCGTCCGGAGCGCGCGAATCATCTCGTGCAATCGGTCGACCTCGACGGTGGACAGGCTCGCCGACGGCTCGTCGAGGACGATCAGATCCGCGTCGCGGGCGAGCGCTCGCAGGATCTCGACCTGTTGCTGGGCGGCGAGCGGCAGCCGCCCGACGATCGAGTTGGCTCGAAGGTCGAAACCGGCGTCCGCGATGAGCCGGTCGAACCGCTCCCGGAGCGACCGCCGATCGATGAAGCCCGCCCGACGCGGTTCGGCGCCGAGGAAGACGTTCTCGGCCACGGTCAGTCTCGGGACGAGAGCGACCTCCTGCGCGACCAGCGCGATCCCGCGGGTGAGCGCCTCACGCGGCGACCGGAACGAGACCGTCGCGCCGCGAACGATGAGCTCGCCCTGGTCCTGCGGGAAGACTCCCGCGATGATCTTGCCGAGCGTGGACTTGCCGGCGCCGTTCTCGCCGACGAACGCGTGGACCGTCCCGGCGCGGACGGGGATCGAGACGTCGTCGAGGGCCCGGGTCGCCCCGAAGGACTTCCCGAGCCCACGCACCTCGAGATGGATGGCCTCGTCGGCCTGCATCGTTGCGTCGCTTACGGCGACCCGTTCGGACGTCAGCCCGGCCACTCCGCGAGCGGAAGGAAGGTAGCGACGTTGGCCTTCGTCACCACGCCGCCGTCGGGCAGTGAGGCGAGCGGGTCGACGCCCGGGACCGGTGTTCCGGACCGGATGGCGTCGATGAGGTTCTTGGTGCCGAGGCCGCCCTCGGTGGCGGGCATCTGCATGACCGTCCCGAAGCGCTCGCCCGAGGCGATGCCCTGGAGCGCGACGGCGCCCCCGCCGTACCCGACGAGGCGGACCTTGTCCTTGATGTCCTTGACGGCCTGGACGGCACCCGTGATCGCCTGGTCGGCGCTGACGATGACCGAGACATCCGGGTGCGCGGCGACGATGTCCTGCGCCGCCTTGAGCCCGAGGGCGGTCGTGTAGAACGACTCGCCGGTATCGGACACGACCTTGATCTCCGGATGCGGCGCGATCGCCTCATCGAACGCCTTCTTGAGGGCGATATCGAGCGCGGCCGCCTTGACCGACCAGATGTAGCCGACGTTGCACGGGTTCGCCTTGACGTCCGCGCAGGCGGTGACGACGAGATTCCCGATCTTCTTGCCGAGCTCGCTCGGGACGAAGGCGACATTCGAGCTGAGGCCGTCGACCTGGAAATCGGCCGTGGTCATATCGGAGCCGAGGGTCTGGTCGATGTTCCCGACCTTGATCCCGGCGGCGATCGCCTTCTTGACGTCCTCGACCATGCCCGCGCCATACAGCGGCTGGGTGATGATCGCGTCGTACTTGCCCGACCCGGTGGCGTCCTGGAGCTGTTTGACCTGGTCCGCGGGAACGAGGTTCGCGTCGAAGACGGTCAGGTTGGCGTTGCCGGCCGCAGCCGCGGCCTTCGCCGCGGCGAGCATCGGTGCGTCGTAGCTGTTGGCGACCGCGAACGAGAGATAGGCGATCTCGAGGGTCTTCGCCGCGGCGCTCGGTGCTGCCTGGCTCCCGGCCGCGCTCGGTGCGGCGGCGGAGGGTGCGGCGGCTGATGGCGCGGCCGCGGACGCAACCGCGGAGGGAGCCGTCGTCGCGCCCCCGCTGCTGCAGGCTGCGAGAGTGATGCTCGTGACGGCGAGCAGCCCGGCCAGTCTCCTCAGGCGGATCCTGCCGATCGGATTCGTGCGCATGAGAGCCCTCCTCCACCTCCAGCGGTCCTCGCCCGCGATCCCGGGAGTGTGTAGAGACGGTGAACACGTGTCAAGCCGTATT
>JBJMNA010000214.1:0-9732 GCA_045804485.1 Chloroflexota bacterium | reverse complement strand
CGCCGTGCTGATCATGGTGCGGGTCCACGTCCGGCCGGTGATCGCGGTCGCTGCCGCGCTGGCGCTCGCCTTCACCGACACGCTCTGGGAGGAGGCGACCTTCTCCGAGATGAACAGCCTGCACCTGCTGCTCGTCGCCCTGTTGCTCCATCGAGCGCTCGTGTGGCGCGACGAGCGGCGCGACCGCGACCTGCTCATCGGTGCGCTGCTCGGCGGTCTGTGCGTCTCGAACCACGGCCTCGCGATCACGGTCGTACCGATCGTCATCGTGTTCGTCCTCGTCAACGCCCGACGCGAGATCGCGGAGTTCCCGTGGATCCTCGTCCGGGCCGCCGGCGCCTTCGCGATCGGACTCCTGCCCTATCTGTACATCCCTCTCCGAGCCTCGATCGGCCCTGAGACCGTCTACGGATCGCTCACCGACTGGACTGGCTTCTTCAACCTCGTGAGTGGCGCTCAGTTCCGGGGCGACATGCACTTCCTCTCGCTCGCGAGCGTCAACGCCGCCTGGGTTGCCATGCCCAAGGTCGTCGAGCATCTCGTGACGACGTCCAATGCCGCGTTCGTCGCGCTCGGTGTCATCGGGATCGCGTTGCTCGTCGTCCGCGACCGCTGGTTCGGATCGCTGCTGGTCGTCCTTGGGATCATCAATGTCTACTTCTATGCCAACTATCTCGGGGACCTGTCGCATTACCTCCTGGCGTCGTGGCTGATCCTCGCCATCGGGCTCGCCGTGACACTCGATCAGGCGGTCACGCTCGTCGTCGGCGTCGCGGGTGCGCGCGCCTCGGTCGTCCAGTTCGCGGCGCTCGCGTTGCCGGTCCTGCTCCTCGCATCGAACTGGTCGCTGCATGACCAGTCGGCGAACCAGGATGGCGAACGCCTGACCGAGGAGGTCTTCGCGGCACTGCCACAGAACGCGGTGCTCGTCACCTACTGGGACACGCTGACGCCGCTCAGCTACAAGCACTGCATGGAAGGCGTCCGGCCCGACGTCAGCCTGCGGGCCTACGACGAGTCCGCGTTCGTGACCTGCGACCCGGTCGAACACCCGCTGACCGACGTCGCGCGGCGGCGCCCGGTCTTCGCGCTGATGGTCTACGACGACTCCCTCGCCGACATCACGAAGCTCACGCCCGTCCCGGTGGGCACGATCACGCTGCCGTGGGGCCAGCGCTATCCCGAGCTCGACCGCTCGCTCTATCGCCTCTACCCGCCCGACGAGGTGCCATGACTCTCGCGGACGACGGGTACGAGCTCGTCGATGTCGGCGGTGCGGCGAGGCTCGAACGCTTCGGGTCGCGGCTGGTCGATCGGCCTGCGCCCGGTGCGCTAGCGTCGCGCGCGCAACCCGCGCTGTGGCACGAAGCCGACCTGCGGTTCGACCGCGAGAGTGGTTGGAGCGGCCCGGCGGCCGGCGGTGAGCCGTGGCCGGTCGTCGTCGACGGCGTGACGCTCGAACTCCGCCCCACCGAAGCTGGCCAGGTCGGCCTCTTCCCTGAGCATGCCGGGATGCTTCCATGGCTGCGTGACCGTGTCGCCGAGCGGACGGCTGACGGTGCGCAACGCCGCGACGTCCCCAGCGCTCAGCCTGGTGTCCTGCATCTGTTCGCGTACACGGGTCTCGCGACACTCGCGCTTGCCGCTGCCGGTGCCGCCGTCACCCACGTCGACGCATCTCGTCCGTCCGTCACGTGGGCTCGCCACAACGCCGAGCGATCCGGCCTCGCGACGCGGCCCGTCCGCTGGATCGTCGACGACGCAGTGGCCTTCACCGAGCGCGAGGCGCGTCGGGGCCGGACCTACGCCGGGGTCGTGCTCGACCCGCCGACGTACGGGCACGGGCCGGGCGGCCGCGATTGGCGGATCGAGGACGACCTGCCCCGGCTGCTCGCAACGATCGCGCGCCTCCTCGAACCCGATGGGTTCGTCCTGCTGACCGCGCACACGCCGGAGTTCGACGCCGACCGGCTGGCTGGGTCCGTCCGCGCGGCGCTCCCGCGCGACTCCGTGGCGCGCCGGTCGACGACTCTCGAGGCGGGCGGACTCGGGCTTGCCACCGCGGATGGCCGTCGGCTCGAGCTCGGAGCATTCGCGCGGGTTTCCGGCCGGTCATGATGTCGCAATGCCCTCCCCCGCCCCGCCGCGGCTGACGAGTCTCACGAACCCGCGCGTCGCCGCCGCGGTGGCGCTGCGCGACCGGCGCGATCGCGAACGCACGGGGCTCACGCTCATCGATGGCGCTCGCGAGCTCAGACGCGCGCTCGACCGCGACGTCCAGGTCAGCGAGGTGTTCGTCTGCGAGCCACTCCTCGCCGGCCCTGACGCGCGCGCCGCGCTCGATGCGCTTCGCGACCGTGGAGCGACCCTGATCTCGACGAGTGAGGCGGTCTTCGCCAAGGTCGCATTCGGCGAGCGTGCCGAAGGTCTCGTCGCCGTGGCGCGGATCCCGTCCACGGCTCTCGACTCGCTGACACTCGCTGATGACGCACTCGTCGTCGTCCTCGAGGGCGTCGAGAAGCCCGGCAACCTGGGCGCTGTGCTACGCAGTGCCGACGGAGCCGGCGCCGATGCCGTCATCGCCGCATCGTCCGGGACCGACCTCTTCAACCCGAACACGATCCGAGCGAGTGCAGGCACCGTCTTCGCACTGCCGCTCGCCGCCGCCCCGACGTCGGACGTGGTGACCTGGCTGCGAGAACACGACGTCCGGATCGTCGCGGCCCGCGTCGATGCAGCCGTCCTCTATACCGAGACGGACCTGACGGGCCGGCTGGCGATCGCGCTCGGCGCGGAGGCCGACGGGCTCAGTGACGCGTGGACAGGCGACGACATCGTGTCCGTCCGATTGCCGATGCTCGGCGTCGCGGATAGCCTCAACGTGTCGGTCAGCGCCGCCGTCCTCCTCTACGAATCGCGCCGCCAGCGAGGGTGACCATGGACAGGTTCGATTTCGCGATCATCGGCGCGGGGCCAGCCGGCGAAGCGGCGGCGTTCAAGGCGCGCGGGCTCGGTGCATCGGTCGCGATCGTCGACCGTCACTGGTTCGGCGGGAGCTGCCCGCACATCGGTTGTCTGCCGTCGAAGTCGCTGCTCTACAGCGCGGCGCGCCACCACGCGAACTCGGCGGCCTACGACTGGCCATCCGCCTCGGCCGCGCGCGACTACATGGTCAACCGCCGACCGGACGCGCCGGAACCAGACGACTCGGGTCACTTCGATCGCCTGGTCAAGGCCGGCGCGACCGCCTATCGCGGGGACGGTTCGATCGCCGGGCGCGGTCGCGTCGCCATCCGGCACGACGAGGCGACCCACGAGGTCGAGGCCGACAACATCCTCATCGCCGTCGGCTCGGTCTCGAAGGTGCCGCCGGTGGACGGGATCGCCGACATCCCGTACTGGACGAACCGCGACGCGACGCTCGCCCGCGAGCTGCCCAAGTCGTTGCTGGTCCTCGGTGGCGGCCCGACGGGCTGCGAGCTCGCCCAGGTCTACGCCCGATTCGACGTCCCGACGACGATCGTCCAATCGGGTCCCAGGCTCGCGCCCACCGACCATCCGCGCAACTCGGAGGCCTTGCGAGCGGCGCTCGAGGGCGACGGCGTGACGGTTCGCACAGGTGTCCGCGCGGTCCGTGCGCGGGCGGGGGCGGGATCCGACGGCGCGCACGTCATCGACCTCGATGACGGCTCGACCGCCGAAGGCCACGCCATCCTGCTCGCCGTCGGGCGCGGGTTCCCGCTCGAGGACCTCGGGCTCGAGCACTACGGCATCGACACGACCGGGCGAACGCCGTTCCCGCGAGACGGACGGCTGCGGATCGGTGACGGGCTGTGGGTCATCGGCGATCCGGCCGGTCCTGAGCTCCACACGCATCAGGCCCACTACCAGGGCGAGCTTGCGGTGAGGATGGCGCTCGGCGAGGCGGTCACACCCGACTACCGCGCCCTGCCGCGCGCGACTTACACCGACCCGGAGGCGTCGTCGGTCGGGCACACGCTCGAGAGCGCCCGCGAGGCCGGCATCGACGCCTTCGAACGCGTCGCCGACTTCGCCACGAGCGCGAAGGGGTATGCAGTCCAGGCCAAGATCGGACACGTCACGATCGTCGTGGACCGCGGAACCGGCGAGCTGGTCGGGGCCGCGATGGCGTGTCCGGACGCCTCGGCCGCGATCCACGAATGCGTCGTCGCGATCAAGGCGCATGTCACGATCGACATCCTGGCCGAGACGATCCACGCTTTCCCGTCGACATCACGCATCTTCAACGGGTTGTTCGCCGAGGCGCTCGACGAGCTCGGCGACCGCGCGCCTGCCTGACTAGCGTTCGAAGACGACCCGACCGTCGAGGAGGACGATCGACGGACGAGCGGTGGCGAGCGCTCCGCCGGGCTCGACCGGGTCATCGATGGCGGCGGCCGGGATGACGACGACATCGGCGCGCTGGCCGACCGTCAAACGCCCGCGATCGTGCTCCCGTGCCGATACCGCGGGATCGACGCATGCAGCGCGGAGCGCGCGGTCGAGCGTCAGCGCCTGGTCGGGCGCGAACGGCGGAGTCCCCGCGGGCCACCGCCGGTCCTCGCGCCGGACGGCGAGGGCGATCCCGGGCCATGGGTCGTACGGCTCGACGGGCGCGTCCGTCCCGAACGCGATCACGGCGCCGGTCGCCGCGATCGATCGCCAGACATAGCCGTTCCGTTCCGCCCGGTCGCCCCACAGACGGCGGGCCTGGACGGCGTCCGAGCCGAGATGCGCCGGCTGGACGCTGGCGACGATCCCGGCGGCGGCGAACCGCGGGACGTCGGCCGGGTCGAGCAGCTGGACATGCTCGACCTTTGGCATGAACGGGACAGTGCGAGCGGTCGGGGTCAGCGCATCGAGGGCGGCCCGGACCGCGGCATCGCCGATGGCATGGATCTGGGTCGCGATGCCGCCTGCCGCCGCGCGTTCGACGAGCGCGCGAAGCGCGTCCGGCGGAGTGATCCAGACGCCGCGCCGACGCTCCGGCGGCAACGGATGGTCGGGTTCCGGCTCGAGATCGGCGAGGAGCGCGGCGGTCCGCGACCCGAGAGAGCCGTCCGCGAAGGCCTTTTGCCATCCCACCCTGGCTCGTCCCGCCGGGTCGGCGCCGAGGATGTCGCCGCTTCGCAGCCCGCCCGCGAGCGCGGTCTCGAGGCCGTCGTCGCGGATCGAGGCGAGGACCCGGATCGGCAGCGTCCCCCTCTCCGAAAGTCGGGCATACGCGGGGTAGGCCCACTCGAGATCGGGGTCCGGCGTCGTCTTGCCGGGGTCGTGCGCCGCGACCACGCCGAGCGAGAGGAGGTCCCGCGAGACCGCGACGATCGCCGCCTGGAGCTCGTCCGAGGACATCGGCGGGATCAGGGCGACCACGCTTCGCGTCGCCGATTCGAACAGCATCCCGTCCGGATCGCCGTCGGCGTCGCGGCCGATCACGCCGCCGGGCGGATCGGGCGTGTAGCGGTCGATGCCGGCCGCCACGAGCGCTCTGCGACTGGCGAGCAGCGCGTGATGGTCGTGCGCCCAGAACGCGCCGCGGCGGCCAGGAGCGACGGTCTCGAGTGCTGCCGCGCTCGGCCAACCACCCCACCGGTCGGCGTCCCAGCCGTGCCCTTCGAGCCATGCGTCGGGATCGGCCGCCGCCCGATGCGCACGCCCGATCCGGACGAGCCCCTCGTCGAGCGTTGCGGCGTCGCTGAGGTCGACATGTCGGCGCGCGTCGGCCGCGCCCGACAGGTGAAGGTGGGCGTCGGTGATGCCCGGGATCGCGACCTCGTCGGGCTCGAGCGCGATCCGCTCGGTGAACGGGTCGGCCCGCGTCTCGAGATCGACCTCTGAACCCGCGAAGGCGACCCGGCCGTCGCGGATGCCGATCGCCTCCACCCAGCCGAAACCGTCTCCGCCGGCAAGCGTCGCGATACGGCCCGTGATCAGCATGTCGAGCGGCACGGCCTCAGACCTCCACGAGGTCGGCGGGGTCCGCGGGGTCGGCGAGGAGCGCCGCGAGGCCGTCGCGATCCAGCCCCGCGCCGACACCGACGGCGAGCGCGACCCGGGCCTTCGTCGCGCACAGGTGCCCTACCGCGAGCGCACCGGCACGCACCCACGTGGCGCCACCGCCCGGGAAGGCGTACGCGACGCCGGCGGCCCCTGACGGGCAGCGCGACGCGAGCGCGACCGGGATCCCCGCATCCATCGCCCGGACAGCCGCCGCGAGGAGCCGCGGATCGGTGTTCCCCGCTCCGGTCGCCGCGACGACGAGGCCATCGGCGCCCGCCGAGACAGCCGCATCCAGGAGCGTGCCGTCCATCGCCACGGTCGCCGTGATGAGGTGGACACGCTCCGCCGCACGCGACGCGCCGGCGACCGAGCGGCGGGCAGCGCGCCGCCGCAGGACTGTCAATCCCGCGTCATCGACGAGGCCGAGCGACCCGCCATTGGGGCTGCGGAACGTCGTCAGCGACGAGGTGTGCATCTTGAGAACGTCGTCCGCCGGCTCGATCGTGCCGGCCAGGCAGACGACGACGCCTGCCCCGCGCATCCGCGGGTCGGCCGCGACTCGGACGGCGTCACGGAGATTCGCCGGCCCGTCGAAGCCGGGCGCATCCGACGCCCGCATCGCCCCGGTCACGACGATCGGCTTCTCGCCGTCGCAGACCACGTCCCAGAAGAACGCCGTCTCTTCGATCGTGTCCGTGCCCTGGACGACGACGACGCCATCGACCGCAGGATCGTCGGCCGCCGCTCGGATCGTCGCCGCGATCTCGAACAGCATCGGGAACGTGAAGTGGCTCGCCGGCGTCCGCCCGAGGTCCACCGCGACGACATCGGCGACGCCATCGAGGCCGGGTGTCCGCGCGATCAGCGCCGCCCCGTCGAGAACCGGCACGTTGCCGCCCGCGACCGGGTCGAACGCCGTGCTGATCGTCCCGCCCGTGAACACGACGACGACCCGCGGCACTGAACGCCGACCTAGGCGCGGTCTGCCGGGTTGGCCGGTTCGGTGGGGTGTGTGGGATCGGTGGCGTCCTGTGGGCCGACGAGGTCGTGCTCGAGCGGCTCCGGCGCGGCGGTCCCCATCAACACGGCGACGGGATCGTCGCTCTGCGCGACGGGCGCGGGCCGGCGCCGCTCGGCCTTCGGGATCGGACCGCGCGTCAGGATCGAGATGACGCCGATCACGGCCACGGCGATGGCGAGGGAGAAGATCACGGCCGTCGTCCCGACGAAGTCGGAGATCGGGCCGACGATGATGATCGGCAGGAAGCTCGCGACGGACACGAGCATCCCGAGGACGCCGAACACGCGTCCCCGAACGTCCTCGGGCAGGTCCTCCTGGAGCTGGGTCTGCGCCGGGATGGCGACGAGTCCGTACGCGATGCCGGCGAAGAAGGCGATGACGACGACGACCGCCAGCAGCGAGGTGACCGCCGAGAGGTCGAACCCGCCGGGCTGGTCGGCCCGCTGGAGGAGCCGCGCGATCGGTCCGGCGGCGGACAGGGCCGCGAGCAGTATGCCCAGCGCGATCAGGCTCGATTCGATGACCCGACGGCGGTTGAAGTAGTGGCCGTACGAGTTGAGCAACAGGATCCCCGTCACGATCCCGAAGCCGAGCGGCAGGACGACGACGGCAAAGTCCTCGGCCTTGAGCCCGAGCGTCTCCTGCGCGAATGCGGGCCCGAGCACGCCGAGCACGCCGATGAGCGACGCCGTGATCGCGAGATAGATGAGCGACCAGGTGATCGAGCGGTGGCCGCGGATGAACGAGAAGCCTTCGCGAAGCTGACCGAACGTCGATTCGACCGCCTTCTCCGCGTCGCGCGCCCCGAGTCCGCTGTGGGGATCCTCCGGGGTCGAGGGCGGTGGCGGCGCCGACGGCAAGGTGATGCAGAAGACGGCTGCCAGGAAGTAGAGACCGGCGACCGTCACGATGACGGCTTCGGGGCCGGCGACCTTGACCACGAGCGGTCCCAGCAATGCGAAGCCGAGCGCGAAGGCCGCATTGAGCGTCAGCGTGAAGATGCCGTTGGCTGAGAGCAGCTGGTTGCGCGGCACGAGCACCGGGATCATCGCGAGCTCCGCCGGGGCGAAGAACACGGTGACCGTCGAGACGAGCACGTTGAGCAGGATGATGAGCCCGAAGTTCGTGCCCACGAGGTAGAGCGCGACGAAAGCGAGACCACGCAGGATGTTCGTCGTGATCAGGATGATCCGGCGGTCCACGCGGTCGACGTAGACCCCGGCGACCGCCGAGAACAGGACCGCGGGAACGAGGAACGACAGGATCAGGATGCTGTTGGCGGTGTTCGAGTTCGTCGAGTTGACGACGATGACCGTCAGCCCGAACAGCACCATGTTGCCGCCGATCTGGGTCGCCGCCTGCGACAGCCAGAGTCGAAGAAAACCGCTGTAGCGAAAGACGGCGAGAGGGCCGCTCTCGTCGGGCTCGGGGACGGTCGCTTCGGCCGTCACTCCGCCGTGCCGCCGTTGACGGCCTCGCTCAACGCCGGGTCGCCGCGGGTCACGAACGCGTCCAGTCGGCGCTCCAGCGTCCGACGTTCCAGCAGGACGTGGCGACCACACGTCTCGCAGCGAAGGCCGATGTCGGCGCCGAGCCGATCGACGAGCCAAGTCCCCCCACCGCACGGATGTGTGCGGCGCAGGCGGACGACATCACCGAGGTAGATCGGAAGGACGGGATCGTCGGTCATCGGCGGCTCAGCCTATCAAAGCCGGGGCCGGCCGTGAGCCGGGGAGAGTGTCCGGTGTGTTGCCGGCAGCTCGAGACGATCCACCGGCGTGACCGTGACTTCGACGTTCGGCAGCGTCGCCGCGAGCTGGGCGATGACGCCGCCTGACCGCGTCAGCGACCCCGTCAGCTTGTCGGGCGCTCCGATCGCGTCAAGGTCGAACATGTCACCGAGGGGCGACCCATCGACCTCGGCCTGGCCGGGCGCGCCGGTGATGACCACGCCGGTCACGACCCTGACCGGCCCGACCGCGATCGCCTCGGCGCCGGCATTGCGGAGCTCGTTGATGAGCTCGTCGACACCCTGCCCATCGATCGGTCCGTGGATCGAGATCGTGACGCCGGGACCGCCGACGGCATCGAGCCCGGCGTACGCCCTGACGCGGCTCAGATCTGCCGCGATCTCCTCGATCGAGACGTCGCCTCGGGCACGGTTCGCCTGGAGCGTCCCGAGCTCGCCCTCGAGAAGCGAGGTTTCGCGCCGCAGCTGATCGTTGCGAGCGTTGAGGTTCGCGACGAGGACAGTGAGGTCCTGCGAGGACAGTTGGGCGAGCCCGCTCGGGCCCGCCTGCGACCGAAGCTGGACGACGACGAGGATGCCGAGGAGGGCCGCGACGAATGCGATCGTCAGCTGGCTCGAGCGTCGATGCATCGTCAGCCGCCCGATCCGGTGGCAGCGCCCGATGGCTGGGTCGACGGGGCAGGCGACGCCGACTCGATGGGCCTGGAGTAGCGGAGGGTCACCGTGCCGACGAAGGCCGGCATGTCGACCGAACCGGGCTCCGCGATCGAGACGCGGATCCCGTATCCCTCGCTCCGCGCGCGAACGAAATCAACGAACCCGGGCGACGCGCTCAGCCGGTCGTACAGCTCGGGCGGGCCGAGAGCGGTGACCTGGTACGGCGGCGTCAGATAGGCGGAGTTGACGAGGAGGGACGCCCCGACGTCGATGATCGCGGAGG
>JBJMNA010000213.1:0-8134 GCA_045804485.1 Chloroflexota bacterium | reverse complement strand
TTCGTCGTGCGTCCGCCGTGGGGCGGCGGCGCCACGATCGCGCGTGACGTCGACGACGCCGTCGCGATCCTCGATGCTCGCCGCGCCGCGCATGGCCCGGATCGACGCGTCCGGACCGGGCTCTTGTCCGAGAACGAGGCCCGGATCGGGCGCCTGCTCACGACCGGCTGGTCCGACGCCTGGCGCGCGCCCCGGATGATCCGCGGCGACCCGATGACGTGGCACCCGGACTGGATCTGGGGACAGTTCAACTACGCGGTCGGGTGACCGGCCGCCCGGATGGGCCATCCGGCGAGCCGACCCCTGCCGAAGGGGTGGTTTCGGAGCGCGATCTCCCTGATGATGCTGCCGCCATGCCAACGACTCGAACCGGTCGGTCTCCCGCGTGATCTCGACCGTCTGCCTTCAATGCGGCACACCGTCGGACCGCGGCCGGGGATCATTCTGCCGGCGATGCGGGCTACCCTACGGTCAGCCTCCGAGCCGGACGGTCGAGCTCCCCTCATGTCCCGTGTGCTACCGAACCGTGGACGACGACGGCCGGCTGCCGAGCCTGGACCGGCCCGGTCTTCGCCTCGACCTCGTCCGGCACCAGGAGGAGCACGACAAGTTTCCGGTCGGCGACGACGACTGGCTCGACGGCCTTCGGAGTGGTGATCGCATCCAGATCGATCGCTGGACGGCGCCGTTCGACACCGTCCGGCGCTATCTCGTCACCGGGCAGATCGACGCCGGCAGGAATCGCAAGCTCGCGCATGATGCGATCGTCACCGCGATGACCCAGCTCAATCGCTGGGGGCCCGACGCGGACGTCTTCGGCGACATGCCGGACTGGAAGGCCGCCCGGGCCGCCGTCACGGCGCTGATGGAACGCTACGCACGCGGGCGCGTCCGCAGCTAGCTCCTGGCGCGCCTACTCGCCCACCCCGAGAAGCCGCCGGAACCCGTCCTCGTCGAGCACTTCGACCCCGAGCTCCTGCGCCTTGGCGAGCTTCGAGCCGGCGCTCTCGCCGGCGATGACGTAGTCCGTCTTCTTCGACACGGATCCTGCGACCTTGCCGCCCGCGGCGCGGATCGCCTCCTCCGCCTCGCTCCGGCTGTAGGACTCCAGCGTCCCGGTGACGACGAGCGTCTTGCCGTCGAGCGGCCCGGTCGCGTCCGGGGTGACGATCACCGGCGGCTCGGGATCGACGCCGGCGTCGGCCAGGTCGTCGAGGACGCCCGCCGTCGCCTCGTCCGTGAAGTAGCGGGCAAGGCTTGCCGCGACCGTCGGCCCGACCCCGCCCACCTCGGCGAACCGCTCGGGTTCGTCGGCGGCCACCCGGCGAAGGAAGGCGCTGAGGGCCACCAGCCAGTCGGCGCCGGGCGGCACGTGGACGGTCAGCCACCGGGCGAGGTCGATGGCGGTCGTCTCGCCGACCTGCGGGATCCCGAGGGCGTTGATGACCCGCGCCAACGGGCGGTTGCGCGACTTCTGGATAGCGGCATGCAGGTTCTCGGCGCTCTTGCGCGCGAACCGGTCGAGCGATTCAAGGTCGTCCACGGTCAGCCGGTAGAAGTCGCCACGACGCTTGAGGAGACCGCGCTCGATGAGCTGCACGAGGACCTTCCAGCCGGCGCCCTCGATGTCCATCCCGCCGCGACCCGCGAAGTGACCGAACTCCTGGCCGACCCGCGCCGGGCACGCGAGGTTCGGGCAGTAGACACGGACGGCGCCCTCGTCGCGGACGACCGGCGTGTCGCAGACGGGACATCGCTCGGGCATCTCGTAGAGGCGCTCGTCGCCCGTGCGGCGCTCGGCGAGCGGCCGAACGACTTCGGGGATGACGTCACCGGCCTTCTGGAGCACGACCCAGTCACCGATCCGGATGTCCTTGCGTCGCACCTCGTCGAGGTTGTGGAGCGTCGCCCGGGCCACGGTCGAACCCGCGACCTTGACCGGGGTCATGTGCGCGACCGGGGTCAAGGTCCCCGTCCGCCCGACGTACGGCACGATGTCCTCGACGAACGCCTCGACCTGCTCGGGCGGGAACTTGAAGGCGATCGCCCAGCGTGGCGCGCGGCTCACGATACCGAGCCGAGCCTGCTGATCGAACCGGTCGACCTTCACGACCACGCCGTCCGTCTCGTAGGGCAGGGCGTGGCGCGCCTCACGCCAGCGCTCGGTGAAGTCGATGACGGCCTCGATGTCCAGCCCGGATTCGTGATCCGGGTTGACCGGGAATCCGAGCGCCGTGAGCCGCTCGAGCGCCTCGGTCTGCGTCGAAACGCGGTCCGGGTCCTCGACGAGCTGGTAGAACCAGGCCGAGAGCTTCCGCCGCGCCGTCACGGCCGGGTCGATCTGCCGGAGCGAGCCCGCGCCGGAGTTGCGCGGATTTGCGTACAGCGCGAGGCCGGCCTCCTCGCGCTCCTCGTTGATCCGCCGGAACTCGGCTTTTGGCATGAACACCTCGCCACGCGCATCGAGCGATGCGGGTTCCGTGAGCCGGTCAGGGATCACGGCGATCGTCCGGAGGTTGGCCGTCACGTCTTCGCCGGTCGTGCCGTCGCCGCGCGTCGCACCCTGGGCGAACCTGCCGCGCTCGTACCGGAGGCTGATCGCGAGCCCGTCGATCTTGAGCTCGGCGACGTAGCGCAGGTCCGTCGCTGGTTCCGGCGCGGGCGGGAGGCCGAGGCCGCGTCGGACGCGTGTATCGAAGGCGCGCAGCTCATCGTGGCTGAAGGCGTTCGCGAGCGACAGCATCGGTCGCGAGTGACGGACCTCGTCGAAGGTGCCGGTCGGCGTCCCACCGACCCGCTGGGTCGGCGAGTCGGACGTGGTCAGGTCCGGAAAGGCGGTCTCGAGCGCGACGAGCTCCCGGAACAGCGCGTCGTATTCCGCGTCGCTGATCTCGGGTGCGTCCTGGACGTGGTACAGCTCGTTCGCGCGGTCCACGGCCGCGGCAAGCTCGGCGTGGCGCGTGGCCGCCCCGGCCGCGCCGAGTCCCGCGGCCGCCTCGACCAGCGACGAATCGACCGGCGGGAGCTGGACCGTCACCGATCCGCGGGCGGCGCAGCGGGCGCGACGTGTGCCGGCGTGACGTCGGCCGGCGTCGGCGTCCCGAGGAGTGCGAGAGCCACCTCGAGCTCCTTGCGCAGGATCGCGAGCGCACGCTCGACACCGTCCGCGCCGCCGACGGCGAGCGCCCAGTAGGCGGGCCGCCCGAGGAGCACGCCGCGCGCGCCGAGCGCGAGAGCGACGACGATGTCGAGACCGCTCCGGATGCCGCCGTCGACCCACACCTCGGTCCGGCCCGCGACGGCTGCCACGACCTCGGCGAGCACGTCCGCCGTCGCCGGCACCCGGTCTAGCTGGCGGGCCCCATGGTTGCTCACGACGATCGCCTCCGCGCCATGATCGACCGCGATAACCGCGTCCTCGCGGGTGAGGATCCCCTTGAGCACGAGCGGCAGCGTTGACCACGACCGGATGACGTCGACGTCGGCCCACGTGAGTGTCCTGGAGTTGCCGCCCGCCACCTCGTTCGTGGGATCGGGGGTATGGCTGCCGTGCGTCGGCGGCGCCTCGGCGAAATTGCCCATCGTCGGGATCACGAAGCCCGACCGGCGGTCCCGCGGCCGATACCCGAGCACCGGCAGGTCGACCGTCAGGACGATGGCCCCGAACCCCGCCGCGGCGGCTCGTTCGACGAGCGAGCGGCTGAACCGCATGTCCCGCTGGACGTAGAGCTGGAACCAGAGCGTGGCGTCGGGTACCGCGGCGGCGACCGTCTCGATCGCCTGCGAGGCCGATGTCGAGAGGATCATCGGGACGCCGGCCGCCGCAGCACCACGGGTCATCGCGGACTCCGCGTCGGGATGAGCCAGCACCTGCGTCGCCATCGGGGCGATCGCGACGGGCATCGCGACCGGCATGCCGAGGAGCGTCGTCCGTGCATCGACCGCACTGACGTCGACGAGGACGCGTGGCCGCAGACGCCGGCGACGCCACGCGTCGACGTTCTCGGCGAGCGTCTGCTCGTCCCATCCGCCCCCCGCGACGTAGCCGAATGCCGCCGGCTCCATCAGCTCGCGCGCGATCCGCTCGAAGTCTGCGAGGGTGACGACGTCGGCCAGGCGGCTTCCGCGCGCGGTCTCGATCGCGCCCTCGGTCACCCGATGACCTCGAGACCGGCAAGGCTGGCGAGCATCGTCTTGCGCCCGACCGATGCGTCCTTGAATGCGACAGTGACCTCCTCGTCGCTGCGAGTGAGCTTCGAGGTCACGACGATGCCGTCGCCCCAGCGGCCGTGTCGGACGCGGTCCCCGTCGCGGAACAGCCGCTCGCCGGGGATGACGACCCGGGGAGGCTTGACGGCGGCCGCCGCAGGCGCGCGATGGGGAGCGGTGTCGTCGTCCCAGGCACGCGCCGGTCGCCCGAGCGACCCCGATCGAGCGCCATCGTCATACGCCTCGCGCTTGGCGGCCAGATCGCGGGAGGGTCTGAACGTCTCGCCCGCTGCCGGCCCGCCGGGCCGTCCACTCCCCTGACGGTAAGCCGGGCCCGCGCCACGGACCGGTGTCCCGAACCGGCTCGTCCGACGGGCACCGAAGACGAGATCGAGGTCGAGGTCGCGGTCGTCAGATCCACCGAGCTGTGGTCCGTCCATGAGCTCGGCCGGGATCTCCATCAGGAACCGGGACGGGACCGACGCCTGGCCCATGCCCCATGTCGCGCGCCGCCAGGCGTGCGACAGGAAGAGCCGCCGCTTCGCCCGGGTGATGCCGACATAGGCGAGCCGGCGCTCCTCCTCGAGCTCCTTCTCGTCGTCGAGCGCCCGGCTGTGCGGGAAGAGCCCCTCCTCGAGCCCGGCGATGAAGACGACCGGGAACTCGAGGCCCTTCGCGGCATGGAGCGTGATCAGCGTGACCGCGTCGGCGTCACCTTCGTACGAATCCTGGTCGGCGACGAGAGCCGTCTCCTCGAGCAACCGGTCGAGCGCGTCATCTGGCGCGAGGTCGTCGTAGCGCGTCGTGACCGCGCGGAGCTCGAGCAGGTTCGCCCAGCGCTCCTCGCCGTCCTCGGAGCCATCGGCCAGCATCGCGCGATAGCCCGACGCCTCGAGCGCCTCGTCGAGGAGCTCGGGGAGTGGCAGGACGCCGACCCGCGTCCGCAGTCGTCGCACGAGGATCGCGAAGTCGGTCAGCGCGTTCCGCGTCCGCGGCGCGAGACCGGGCAGCTCGCCGGTGACCGCGGCCTCGATCGCGCCCCAGGTCGTCCCGCCGTCGCGCGCGGCGGCCGCCCGGAGCGTCTCGATCGTCTTGTCGCCGATGCCACGAGCCGGGACGTTGATGACCCGCTCGAACGAGACGCTGTCCGTGTCGGACCGCAGGATCCGCAGGTACGCCAGCGCGTCCTTGACCTCGCGCCGGGAGTAGAACCGCGTGCCGCCGACGAGCTGATAGCGAAGGCCGTAGCGAAGGAACGACTCCTCGATCGCGCGGGACTGCGCGTTCATCCGGTACATGACCGCGATGTCGCGCGCGCGGAATCGCGCCTCGTCGTCGTCCGCGCGCCGGGTGAGCGTCGTCCCGCGACCGCCGACCATGCCCTCGACCTGGCGGGCGATCCACTCCGCTTCCTCTTCCTCGTTGTACGCCTCGAAGCGCTGGATCCGGACGCCGCCGTCGTTCTCGGTCCAGAGCTTCTTGTCCTTGCGCGCCGTGTTGCGCGACACGACGGCATGCGCGGCGTCGAGGATGAGCTGCGTCGAGCGGTAGTTCTGCTCGAGCTTGACGACCGCGGTGTTCGGCCAATCGCGCTCGAAGTCCAAGATGTTGCGGAGGTCCGCGCCGCGCCACGAATAGATCGACTGGTCGTCGTCGCCCACGACGCACAGGTTCCCGTGCTTGGCGGCCAGCGCGCGGACCCAGAGGTATTGCGCCCGGTTCGTGTCCTGGTATTCGTCGACGTGCAGGTAGCGCCACTTCTCCTGGTACTTGGCGAGGACCTCGGGCGCGTCCTCGAACAGGCGGACGGCCTCGAGCAGCAGGTCATCGAAGTCGAGCGCGTTCGCCTTCCGCAGCCGCTCCTGGTAGCGCGTCGCGAGCCGGGCGATCGTCCGTTCGCGGTGGTTGGCGGCGTTCTCGGCGAGGAATGTCGGATCGAGCATCTCGTTCTTCGCCCGGCTGATCGCCCCGAGCACCGCGCTCGGGCGGAACTCGCCGGTGAGCGGCATGTCCTCCTCGCGCAGGATCTGCTTCATGAGCGCCTGCTGATCGTCCGTGTCGTAGATGACGAACCGCCGGCCGATGCCGATGGCCTCCCCGTCGGCACGGAGCACGCGCGCGGCGAGCGAGTGGAACGTCCCCGCGACCACGTCGCGCCCGCCTTCGCCGACGAGGCTGATGATCCGCTCGCGGAGCTCCGCCGCGGCACGGTTGGTGAAGGTGACAGCGAGGATCCGCCAGGGGGCGACGTCCTTGATGCTCACGAGATAGGCGATCCGGTGCGCCAGGACCCGTGTCTTGCCCGAGCCCGCGCCCGCGAGGATGAGCAGGGGCCCGTCGGTCGTCGTCACCGCGCGCGCCTGCTCGGGATTGAGCGCTCGGACGATCTGGTCCTCGCGCGCCGCCTTCGCGGCCGCGCGGGCCGCCGGGTCCACCGCCGCCGGCACGGCGAGTTCGGTCGTCGCCGACGGTGCGTCGCGCATCCAGGCGGGCTCGTCCGCGACCGTCGGTGCCGCCTCGTCGAGGTCGACGAAGGCTGTCCCTGCGGCGGCGCTCGCTGCCTCGATGGCGGCGTCGGTCGTCTGGTCGCCGGCGCGGCGACGGCGGGTCGGGCTCACCCGCCCATTGTAGGTCGGGCGGCTCACCCGACCGTTGGCGGACGGGCTCGGGCGAACCCTAGGACGCCGGTTTGACCTGATCCGCGGGCGGCGCCGTGATAGTCACGGGCTGGTCCCACTTCGACGCCGTGATGTCGGCTGTCAGCTTCGTCCCGTCCTTCATCGTCACGACCGCATTGACGCCGGCCAGGTGGTTCGGCGCGCCCTTCTCGACCCGCAGGGTGAGCGCGAGCGACGCTCCGGTCAGGTCGACCGGGAGCCCTGCCAGCGACGCCGACGCCGTCGTCCCGAGCTGGTCGGAGGTCACGTTCGCCATGACCGTGTAGCACTGCTGCGACCCGCAGGCGACGTCAGCGCCGTTCGTGAGCTGAACGCCTTCCTTGAACAGGATGTCGCTCAACGTGCCACTCACCCGACCGACGGTCGACGAGTCGACGGGCGCGCCCGACCCCGCCGATTCCTGGTACTGCGGACCGGTCAGCGACGTCTTCACGTAGGACTTCCCGTCGATCGCGATGAGCTCGCCTGCGAGGTTGAACATCGACGGGACCGCGAAAGTGGCCTTCGCTGCCGGCTTCGCGAAGTCGACGTCAGCCGAAGCGGTCGAGCCCGTGAGGTTGACCGGAGTCGCGGCGCCGCCCGCGATCGGGAGCGCGACGGACACGGTGCCGTCGAGGGTCATGTCGAGATGGACGCTCTTGGCCGCCTCCGTCGACGTCAGCGCCGCCGTCACGATCTCCTTCGGATCGGTCAGCGCTGGAGCGGATGGCGATGCGGATGGGCTGGCGCTCTGGCACGCGCCGAGCGCGATGCTGAGCGTGGCCGCGAGGCCAAGGAAGGTCGACGTTCGGCGAAACATGAGGCTCCTCGAGAAGTCGGGTCGGGCTCCGTCGCTGTCACACGGCGGTGAGACAGAGGGTCGGGCTGGCGGCCGAGCCTGTCAAACGGTCGGTGGTCCGCTGATGCACCATCGCACTCCACGCAGGAGGGCACGCCCGATGGGCGATAGCGCGACCGTCATCGAGCGGATCGAGGTCTACGGCTACGACCTCACGTACGCCCACGGCGATTACGTCATGTCGTCCGGACGGGTCGTCAACGTGTTGCCCAGCACGGTCGTGAGGATCCGGACGCGGGGCGGGCTCGACGGATTTGGCGAGTCGTGCCCGCTTGGCAACATATACCTGCCCGCATTCGCCGGTGGAGCCCGAGCGGCGCTGCGCGAGCTTGCGCCTGCCCTGCTCGGCGTCGACGCCGCGAACCTTGCCGCCGTCTAGTTGGGTATTGAGTCGTGTATGGTATGAGTG
>JBJMNA010000212.1:0-2884 GCA_045804485.1 Chloroflexota bacterium | reverse complement strand
GCGGATGACGGCGAACAGCGAACAGCCGTCGGGGATCGCGAGGTCGCGCGGCGCGCGCCCGATCGCCGGCGAGCCCATCTGGAGATGCGCCTCGATGAGCTCGAGCTCGCCCTCGCCGAGGGCGGCCAGGTGGAGCAGCTCGTGGACCGGGATGTCCTGCTCGATCGAGCCGAGGATCATCCGGGTCGGGCTGATCAGCTCGTCGACGCCGAGGTGACGGAAGATCGCCTCGTTCTTCGGGTTGTTCACGCGCGCGATCGTGCGTGGCACGTCGAAATGGTGTTTGGCCATCTGGCAGATGACGAGGTTGTCCTCGTCGTCACCGGTGACCGCTGCGACGACGTCGGCACGGTTGCAGCCGGCCTCACCCAGGTACTTGCCCTCGCAGCCGTCGTGGGCGATGACGATCGAGCCGATCTCGTCGGCGATCTGGCGTGCCCGCGAGGCGTCCTTCTCGAGGAGCGCGACCTCGTGACCCGACTCGATGAGCTCTTTCGCGAGGTAGTAGCCGACCTTCCCCCCGCCGACGACGAGTACGAACACGGTTCAGGCCTCCTGGCTGACCGTCGCGGCCGGGTTCGGCTCTGCGGTCATCGTGATGCTGTTGCTGGCGATGTTGTTGGTCGCCGCCGCGCCCGAGACGTGCGTGTCGTGGGCGCCGTGATGGTGACCCGTCGGGGCGAGCATCCCCGGAAGCCCGGTCGGGGGGAACCCAAGGAAGCGATCGACCGCGTCGAGCATGAGCCCGGTCCGACAGAGCGTCGCGATGCCCAGCTCGGCATACGCCTTCGCCCGCAGCGGATCGTTGATCTTGGCGATCACGCGCTCGATTCCGAGCGCCTCGTTCGCGAGCTGCGCGGCCATGATGTTGCGGTTGTCGCCCTCGGTCAGTGCGATGAAGACGTCGGCACCGTCGGCGCCGGCGCGGCGCAGGACGTCCTCGTCGGTGCCGTCGCCGCGGATCGCCTGCCCGCCGAACGTCGCCGGCAGGCGGTCGAAAGCGGAGGTGACCATGTCGAGGATCACGACGCCGTGGCCGGTTCGGTCATAGGCTTCCGCGACGGATGCGCCGACTCGGCCGCATCCGACGATGACGATCTTCACGATGACTCCTCGATCGGGTCGCGCACCACCCAGACGGCGCATGGCGCGTTCTGGAGGATGTACGGGATGGTGCGACCGATGGCGAATTCGCCACCGAACCGCTTGCGATAGGGCAGACCGACGACCAGCAGGTCGGCGCCGCGCTCGATCGTCTCGTCGACGATGGCCGCCCCGACGTCCCGCGCCTGGAGGAGGACCGGATCGAGCGTCAGCTTGTAGTGCTCGGCGACCTCCTCGGCCATGTCGAGGATGCGCTGGACCTCTTCCGACCGGCCGGCGATGTCGGCGTCGAGCGGCAGCGTCCAGTCGATCTCGACGACGTGAACGGCGATCAGCTCGGCCTTGAGGTGATGCGCCTGATCGGCGACGAGGCTGACGATGCGCTCATCGCTCGGGCCGCCGTTGAGCGCGACGACCGCACGGCGGAAGACCGCCGGGTTGGTATCTGACATGGCCCGTCACGATACCACCGGCACCGTTCGACAGAGCGTGGCTAGCCTTTGGCGTCGCGGCCGTCGCCGTCGAGGCGGCGCTCCGCGCCGAGCGCCGCCTCGAACAGTGCGGGATCCTCGCGCCGGTAGGGTACGGCCATCACGACCGTATGCGGCCGCCCGAGGAGGGCCGTCCGCATCCTCTTCGAGGACTGGTTGTACAGGATCCGCTCCCACCAGCTGCGAGCGACGTATTCGGGGATCACCACGAAGGTGATCGGCTCCGGCTTCCCGGGCGGCCACGCCGCGTCGAGGACGTCGAGGTAGGCGAGCAAAGGGCCGACGAGCGCGCGGTAGGGCGACTCCACGACGACCAGCGGGACACCCGGGATCTGCCGCTCGAAGTCCGCGCGCAGGGCGGCGGCCGCCTCCTGGTCGTCCGTGATGTAGACCGCCCGGACGTCCTCACCGACCGAGCGGCCAACGTTGATGGCGTGGACGACCGCGCGATTGAGCCCCGGGATCGGGACGACGACGCGCTCCTCGCGGTGCGGCTCGCGGACGATGAGGTCCGGCGAGACCGACAGCTCGCGCCTGGAGCGTGCGTACTGACGGTTGATGAACAGCATCATCCCGACGAGCAGCGGCACGAGGATCACGACGAGGTAGGCGCCGTCGAAGAATTTCTCGGACACGACGACGACGAGGACGACGGCAGTGAGCACGGCGCCGGTCGCGTTGACGATCGCGCGCCAGCGCCAACCACCCTCGCGGCCCTGATACCAGTGCTTGACCATGCCGATCTGGCTCAGCGTGAAGCACACGAAGACGCCGACCGAGTAGAGCGGGATCAACGCGTGCGTGTCGCCACCGAACGCCCACAGCAGGCCGAACGCGATCGCCGCGAGCAGGACGATGCCCCATGAGTAGGCGAGCCGATCGCCGCGCAGTGCGAACTGGCGGGGCATGTAGCCGTCCTCGGCGAGGATGGCCGCCAGGCGCGGAAACGCGTTGAAGCTCGTGTTCGCCGCAAGGAACAGGATGAGCGCGGTGCTCGCGGCGAACGTCACGAACAGCAGAGAGCCGTCGCCGAACGTGGCCGCCGCCGCGAGCGCGACGACCGACGAGCCACCCGGGTTCGTCGGGCGAAGGCCGTACTGGACCGCGACGAGGGTGAGCCCGATGAACAGGATGCCGAGCAGGATCGACATCGCAGTCATCGTGTTCGCGGCGTTCCTCGACTCCGGCGGCTTGAACGCGGGCACGCCGTTGGCGATGGCCTCGACGCCGGTGAGCGCGACAGAGCCGCCGGCGAATGCCTTGAGGAGCAGGAGGATGCCGATCGGCTC
>JBJMNA010000211.1:0-6469 GCA_045804485.1 Chloroflexota bacterium | reverse complement strand
TCACGGTGACGAGCATCGCGTTGTTCGACGACGCGACGATCCGGCCGACGATGTCGAGGTCTCCCTCGCGCAGCACCTCGAGCGACGTCCCCCGATCGATCACCGACGGACCGTTTAGTTGACGTAGTGTCCGTTGCGCCGCGGGCAGATGTGCCCCTGCGGGTCGAGCGGTGCCCCGCACAGCGGACAGGGCGGGCGACCGGCCGCGATGATCCGCGTCGCGCGGGCCACGAACGACCGGGCGGCATCGGCCGACATCCGGACGCGAAGCAGGTCGGGCCCGTCCTCGTCTTCGTCGTCGTCCTCATCGGGGTCGATCGGCTCACCGTCCTCGGACTGGGCGCGCGCCTCGACGAGGACGAGCTCGTCGTCGACATCCCAACCGAGCGTCAGCGATCCCGCGCGGAACGCCTCGTTGATCGGCTCGTCCAGCGGACCCGTGTCGTCGACCACCGTGGTCGCGTCATCGGCCGCGGCATCCACGCCCCGTCGCTCGAGCTCCGAGAGAAGGTCGCCCAAGCGATCCGCGAGGACCGCGACCTGGACCTTCTCGAGCACGATGCTCACGACGCGTGAACCGTCACGTGCCTGGAGGAAGAAGGTCCGATCGCCCGGTCGGCCGACCGTCCCGGCCACGAATCGCTCGGGTGGATCGAACAGGTATCGACGGCGCGCCATGACCTGACTCTATACCGAAACGGCGATCAGGAGACCTGGACGCTCACCGTGTGATAGCCGCGCGCGCCGTCGGGGGCGGGCGGCGACGACTGCTCGGTCTGGACGGCTCCCGTGCCATCGGTGGCGCGCACCATCAGGACGTGCCTGCCGGGATCTGCCGCCCATTCGGTGACCCACTGGACCCACGTCGTATCGGCGAGCGGCGTCGACAGCCGAGCGTCCCGCCACACGCCGTCGACCGCGACCTCGACGCGGGAGATGCCGCGGTCCGGCGCCCATGCGATGCCCGCGATCGCGACCTGTCCGGCTGCCACGCCGCCGCGGGGCGTGTCGATCCGTGACTGCGTCAGGATCGGCGCCTCCTTGGCCCAGCCGAGGGGCACCCAGTAGCCATCGAACGCTTCGAGCGTCGTGAGCTCGAGCTCCTTCAGCCACTTGGTCGCCGACACATAGCCGTACAGCCCGGGCACGATGAGCCGCGCCGGATAGCCGTGGATCGGCGGTAGCGGCTGGTCGTTCATCTTGAGAGCGATCATCGGCTCGCGAGACTTGTCCATCACCCACGCGGTCGGCATCCCGGCCGTCCAGCCATCGACGGAACGCCCGACGAGCTGGGTCGCCGCGGTCTGGACGCCTGCGATGTCCAGGACGTCGCGGAGCCGGACGCCGGTCCATTTGGCGTTGCCGACGAGCTTGCCGCCGACCTCGTTGCTCACGCACGCGATCGTCACGTACTGCTCGAAGACCGGGAGGGCGATGAGCTGATCCCAGGTGAGCGTCGTCTCGCGGTCGACGAGGCCGTGGATCCGCAGCGACCACCCCGCCGTGTCGACGATCGGCGTCAGCAGCGACGTGTCGATGCGGTAGAACTGGTTGTTGGGCATCACGATCGGGGTCAAGCCGGCAACCGTCGTCGAAAGGTCCCCGTCGGCGCCGTAGGCAGGAACGGTCACGGATGCCGGGGGCACTGCCGGGCCGCTTCCCGTCGGAGCCGTTCGCTGACGCTCGAGGAGGCTCCGCCCGACGGCACCCGCGGCGACCGCACCCACACCGACGGCACCGGCCCGGATCATGAACGCGCGGCGCGACCAGTCCGGCATCTGGGCGGTCACGGCGCGACCGCCGGGATCGCCCGTGTCGACGACGCGCACGGTTGGTCCCGAGTGGTCGAGGAGCCAGCCAAGGACCCAGAGACCGGCGCCGATCGAGATGGCGGTCGCGATGGCCGCCATGGCGGGATCGACGAGCGGATCGCCGAGCGCCGCGAGGAAGCCGACCACGCCGAATGCGACGAAGGCGATCGCCGCGACCTCGTAACGCCGCCGCCCGACGATCCCGAGCAACGCACCCAGAAGAAGCGCGACGGCGAGGATGAAGAGCTCGAGCGCGAGCTTGTCGTTCGTCCCGAACAGCCCGACCACGACGTCCTTCGCGCCCGGCGGCTGGAGGTCGATGATGACCTGGCCGACGGCCGCGACGAGGGAGGTCGCGCCTGGAAGGATTCCCGCCAGCAATTCCGACACCCCGACCGCGACAGCAGTGGCCACGACACCGGCGATCGCGGCACGTCCGTCGCGTCCGGACGAGACGGACGCGGGCCCGACGGCGGCGCGCGAGGATCGGGCAGTCGTGCTCACGGGCGCATCATCCGCCGTCGGTGTGACGTTCGCGTGTCGTCATGCGCGCGGCCCACCGTCCGTCGGCGTAGCTGACGTCGATCGGCAACGCGAACGCGCGGCTCAGGACGTCGCTCGTGATGACGTCCGCGATGGGTCCGGACGCGACCGCGGTGCCGCGGGCCATCACCAGGGCGTGCGAGAAACCCGGCGGGATGTCCTCGACGTGGTGCGAGATCGTGACGATCCCTGAGGGCCGAGTCGCGGCGGCAAGATCGGCAAGATCGGCGATGAGCATCTCGCGCGCCCCGAGGTCGAGGCTCGCCGCTGGTTCGTCGAGCAGCAGCAGGTCGGGATCGGGCATGAGCGCCCGGGCGATCGAGGCGCGGCGCCGTTCGCCGGCGGACAACGTCCCGAACGGATGGTCGGCGACGCCGTCGAGCCCGAACCGCGCCAGCAATCCTCGCGCTCGTACTCGATCGTCGTCGGAGTAGACGTGCCACCACGGTTCTGTCGCGGCGTGTCGTGCCGTCATCACGATCGTGGCCGGCGTCAGGTCGGCGCGGAACAGCGCCTCGACCGCACTCCCGGCCGACCCGATGCGGCGCCGGTGCTCACGCGAATCGATCCGGCCGTAGCGCGCGCCCAGGACGTCGACGGTCCCGGCGGTCGGCCAGAGCTCGAGTCCGACCGACGACATCAGCGTCGTCTTGCCCGATCCATTCGGGCCGATGACGACCCAGCGCTCACCGGCGCGGACAGTCCAATCGAGCGGGCCGAGGATCGCGCGCCCGGCACGCCGGACCACGAGACCACGGACGTCGATCACGACGTCCGTCACGGCGCGGGCGAGGGACTCGGCGTGACTGCGGCTGGCTTGGCGCTGGCGGCTGGCTTGGCCGTCGGCGGCGGCGTGGGCGTCGGCTTGGCGGTCGGTTCGGGGGTGACTTCCGGCGTCGGCACAGCTGTCGGCTCCGGGGTCGGTGTCTCCGCGGGCGGTGCGGGGGTCGCAGACGGCTCCTCGCTCGGCGGTGCGGACGGCTCCTCCGACGGCGAGGCGCTCGGGGACGCGCTCGGCGACGACGGCGGGCACGGTTCCGCGGCCGCAGATGAGCCCTCCGGTGTCGGGATCACGAACGAAGGCACGACGCCACTCGGGTCGGGCGTCGGGGTCACGAAGCACGATGGCGTCGGCTCCGGACCGCACCCGCCACCGACAAGGACTCCCCACGACGGCCCGAATGGCCGGAACTGCGTGTTGTAGAAGTACGCCGTGCGGGTGCCCTCCGGGCCGCCCACGACCCCGGCACCTCGTCCGGCGCGTCGGAGCCAATCGCGGTCCGCCTTCAGCCACGCGTCGTGGCCGTTCTCGACCTTGACCGCGGCGACGACGTCGATGCCGCAGGTGTCGCGCGGCAGGGCCGACTGAGGCTCGGTGCCGGCGATGAACCACTCGTCGACGGAGTTCCGGTCAGAGGTCGCTGCGAAGCCGGTGAACGGATCGATCTTGACGTGGACGAGCCCGTCGGCCGGGCGCTTGAAGTTCGTCTCGGGCCACTTGGCGGTCGCCTCGTTGAGGAAGCCCTGCCAGACATAGGTCGCGACGTCGATCGAGAACAGTGGCGACCGCGCGGTCGAGACGAGGCTGTTGTCAGAGTTGCCGTTCCAGACGCCGACCGCGAGCGCGTACGCACCGTCCTTGCGACCGGCGTCCGTCGGCGGCGCGATGTAGCCGTAGGCGTTGAGGTCCTTGGCGTCGTTGTTCGTCCCGGTCTTGAGGGTCGCGGGCCGGCGGCCGTCGGGGCCCGTGATGGCGAACTTGCCCCAGAACGGGTTGACGTTCTTGTTCGTGTTGCCGGCGAGGATGTCGGTCACGATGAAGGCCGCCTGTGGGCTGATGACCTGCTTGCCGGCGGGCGGCTGGTAGGGCGGCTGGACGTCCTTGCCGTTCGTGTCCTTGATGGCGAGGATCGTCGTGTGGGGGATCTCTTTGCCGGAGTTGGCGAGCGTCCCATAGGCGGTCACGAGATCGACCGGTCGAACCTCCTGGACACCGAGCGCGAGCGCGAGCTCGGCCTTCCGGTCGCCCTGGAACTGCAGACCGAACTCCTGGGCCTTGCTGAACACGTGGTCCGGCTTGTTGAGTGCCATCGTCTTGACGGCCGGGATGTTGAGCGAGAACTGGAGGGCGTTCCGGACCCGGACGGGGCCGCGCTCGAGGCGATCAGCGTCGTTCGGGGTGTACCCGCCGCCGAAATCCGTGCCGACGTCCATCAGCATCGTGCCGGCCGTGATCGTCTTGTCGTCGATGCCGATCGCGTAGTTGAACGGCTTGAACGCCGACCCCGGCTGGCGGTAGCCCTTGCCGACGACGTCGTACTGTGGCTGGAATTCGGGCTTCGTCGACGCCGCGTAGTAGTTCGCGCTGCCGACGTAGGCGACGAGCTCTCCGGTCTGATAGTCGACCGCGACGAGCGCGCTGTTGCGAAGGTCCTTGTTCTTCAGGTTCGCCATCCACGGTTCGAGCTTCTTGAAGCCGAGCGTCTTGGCGGCGCCTGCCGGGTCCTTGGCATGGGGCACGAGGGCGGCCGCCTTGACCCACTTCTCGGCGGTCTTCTGGAGGCCGAGGTCGAGCGTCGTCGTGACCCGGAGCCCACCGAGATCGAGCGCATCGCACGAGGGCACGTCGACGCCGCACAGCTTGTCGGCGAGCTCGTCACGGACCGCCCAGACGAAGTGGGGCGCGACCCAGCGGCTCGTTCCCTGGCTGCCGAGGACGACGTCCTCCTGCTTGGCGACCGTGAATTGAGCGGACGTGTATTGATCGCCTGACATCGGGGTCCGGCCGGCCGCGAGCAAGTCGAGGATCTGGTCTCGGCGCTGGACGATCGGTGCGGTCGGCGGGACGACGAGCTGCGGCTTCGGGCAGTCGGCGCCCTCCTCGACCGGTGTCGTGCAGCGCTCGATGGCGTTACGGACGAGGTCGTAGTTCGACGGGGATTTCGGCAGCCCGGCGATGATCGCCGCCTGGGCGGGGTCGATCTTCGAGAGGTCGATGCCGAAGTAGCTCTTGGCGGCAGCCTTCACGCCGTAACTCTGGTTGCCGTAGTAGTTCTGATTGAGGTAGGCCGTGATGATCTGCTGCTTGCCCGTCTCACCCGGGAATGCCTGGGTCACGCGGATCGACTGGATGATCTCCTTGAGCTTGCGCTCGGCCGTCCGGTGCGGGTCCTGGACGAGCGCCGGATCCAGCAGGCGGGCGCGGACGAGCTGCTGGGTGATGGTCGACGCACCGCGGCTGCTGCCACGCAGCGAATCGATCGCAGCAGACGCGATCGCGACGGGGTCGAAGCCTGCGTTCTCCCAGAAGGTCTTGTCCTCGACCGCGGTCGTCGCGTCGAGCAGCACCTTTGGGATCTGATCGAACGTCACGACCTCGCGCTTGGCGTCACCGAACCGCGCGAGCTCGATCTTGCCGGTGCGGTCGTAGATGACCGTCTCCTCGGGCAGGACGTAATCGGTCAGCGTTGCCGGGTCGTCGAGATTGTTGGTCAACGCCATGAATGCACTCACCGAAGCGAAGGCGATGATCGCGCCGACACCCGCGAGAAACGCGAAGGCGATGATCGCGATATAGCCGGCGGTCGTCGGATGCGTCCGGCGCGGTCGTCTGGCGCGAGGGGTGGTTCGTGCAGCGGACATGGGAGAGGAAGGCTCCTGGGGTTCGATGTAAGGCGCGGATCCGGTGTGTCAGGTCGCCGTTAGGATGCCGTACGGACGCCAAACGCGGCGGTACGGCGGCGGGCGGCATGACGCGGATGCATTGCAGCCACGGTGAAGACGACCGAGCGAGGACTGATGTTTCGCGCCGTCATGGCAGGCGTCCCGCCCCGTCGGTGGCGGTGACCGGAAAGACCATCGGCGTCACACCGGTCATCGCCGGGTAGCGTTCCATTACGGCTTCTGTGAGGGTGCCGATCGCCTCGGGACGGACCAGGTTCACCGTGCAGCCACCGAATCCGGCGCCCGTCATCCGCGCGCCGATCACACCGTCGACCGAGGTCGCGATCGCGACCATCGCGTCCAGCTCGGGTGAGCTGACCTCGAAGTCGTCACGGAGCGACCTGTGGCTCTCGGCGAAGAGCCGGCCCACGGTCTCGAGGTCGTTGTCGGCG
>JBJMNA010000210.1:0-12461 GCA_045804485.1 Chloroflexota bacterium | reverse complement strand
GCCGATCGTCGCGTCCGTCCCGTCAACGACCGACCGGCCACCCTCTGTCGCGCATTGCAGCGGCGTGACACCCTCTCTGCAAGGCTGTCGCAAGCCCTTCCGGAGAGGTGCCGTGGACGCGGGAGGCTCCGACGGGCGACCATGGACATTCACGTCCCGCAGGAGCACGCCGAATGACGATGACCGAGCCTCGGCGCACGACGACCGTCCCCGCGCGGGCGGTGACAATCATCCCCGCGACGGACCTTGGCAACGTCGAGGTCGCAAAGGCCGGGAACCTCTACCTGTTGACCGACGCGCGCGGCGACATCCGGCCGGACGGGCGCGGGCTGGGTCTGTACCTGCTGGACACGCGGATCCTCTCGAGCTCGATCCTGCGGGTCAACGGATCCGGTCTCACGCTGCTCCGCGGGCCGCATCGCGAAGGCGAGATCGACACGATCCAGCTGACCAACCCGGAGCTTCGCCGGAACCCAGCGAACAAGCACGGCGAGGTGGTCGCACTCGCGCTGCGCGAATTGAGCGTGACGCGCGCGCGCCGGATCGACGGGACGCTCCACGAGCGCGTGATCATCGAGAGCTTCTCCGAGACGGTCGAGCCCCTGGAGATCCAGCTCGGGCTCGGCGTGGACATGGCGGACATCTTCGAGGTTCGCGGCTACCGACGGCCGACGCGCGGCACGCTTCGGCCGATCGAGATCGACGGCGAGCGGGTGGCGTTCGGATACGACGGGGTCGACGGCCGCCGGGTCACGACGACCGTCACCATGCCGCGCGCGAAGATCCGGGCGACGCCAGACCCGGACGCATGGCCCGGGACGAGCATCGTGGCGACCTGGACGGCGCGACTCCGGCCGCGCGGCAGGTTCGTCGTGGAGTGGACGATCGCGAACGAGGTCACCGAGTCGCCCGATGCTCGCCCGACCCGGACCGTCCCCGCTCTCCTTGGGGACACGCCGCCGGCGCACGCGCCTCGGTTCGAGGTGCCGCACATCCGCTCCGACCACGAGTTCCTCGACCGGACGCTCACGCGGTCTGTCGCGGATCTCCATTCGCTCCACAACGACGGCCCGGGTCCCGGTGAGCAGTACCTCGCGGCGGGGATCCCGTGGTTCACGACCCTGTTCGGACGCGACAGCATCATCGCTGCCCTCGAGACGGTCGCGTTCGTGCCGTCGCTCGCCGCGTCCACGCTGGAGGTCCTCGCACGGCTCCAGGCCACGACCGACGACCCGTGGCGCGACGCCGAGCCTGGCAAGATCCTGCACGAGCTTCGGACCGGCGAGATGGCCCGCGCTGGAGAGACGCCGCACAGCCCGTACTACGGCAGCGTCGACTCGACACCGCTGTGGCTGATCCTGCTCGGCGAGGTCCATGCCTGGACCGGCGACGACGCGCTCGTCGACAAGCTCTGGCCACACGCGCTGGCCGCGCTCGAGTGGATCGACCGATCGGGCGACCTCGACGGCGACGGGTTCGTCGAATACGAACGGCGCTCGCGGCTCGGACTCCGGAACCAGGGCTGGAAGGATTCGGGCGATGCGATCCGGCACACCGACGGCTCCACCTGCGATGGACCGATCGCCCTCGCCGAGGTCCAGGGCTACGTCTACGCTGCCCGGCGTGCGATGGCCCGGCTGGCTCGTCATCGCGGCGATGATCCCCTGGCGACGCGTCTCGACGCCGAGGCGGACCAGCTCCGCGATCGGTTCGACGCCGCGTTCTGGCTCGACGACGTCGGGTTCTACGCGATGGCGCTCGACGGCGCGAAGCGGCCGGCTGCGACGATCGGCTCGAACGCGGGCCAGGCTCTCTGGTCCGGCATCGTTCCGCCCGCCCGGGCCAAGATCGTCGCGGAGCGGATGCTCCAACCGGATCTCTTCTCCGGGTGGGGGATCCGGACCTATGCGGCGGGGCAGACGGGCTACAACCCCGTCGGTTATCACACGGGCTCGGTGTGGCCGCACGACAACGCGCTCGCGGCCGCCGGCTTCAAGAGCGCGGGGGCCGCGGACGGCGCGAACATGATCGCCGGCAGGCTGATCGAGGCCGCCCAGTGGTTCCCTGACCTGCGTCTTCCCGAGCTGTTCTGCGGCTACGACCGGACGGCCGTCGGGGCCCCGGTGGCGTACCCCGTCGCCTGTTCGCCGCAGGCGTGGGCCGCGGCGGCTCCGTTCTCTTTGATCTCGACGATGCTCGGGCTGCGCCCGAACGCGACGGAACGCCGCCTTGAGCTCGTGCAGCCCACGCTTCCCGACTGGCTGACGAAGCTGACGATCACCGGGCTGCCGATCGGCGGTGAATCCGTCGACCTGCTCGTCCATCGCTGGCGTGGACGGACGAGCGCCGAGGTGCTCGGCCGTCGCGGTTCGATCGACGTCATCATCCACGCCTGACGCCGGCGTCGGCGTCGGCGTCGCCGGCAGGATGTGCATCTGGAGGACCTCATGATCGATCCCGCGCGGCCGGCTGGCACCATCGTCGTCAGCGGAACGGGGCGTGTCGCTGTCGATCCCGACGTCGCCGATCTGCGTCTCGGTGTGGCCATCTCACGACCGACCGTGGCTGCGGCGCGCACGGCAGCCGCCGAGGCGATGACCGCGATCCTGACCGCCGTCACCGACGCGGGCGTCGCCCGCCGCGACGTCCGAACGAGCGTCCTGTCCGTCCAGCCCCGATACGACTATCGCGACGGGAAGGCGCCCACGTTGACGGGCTACGACCTCGCGAACGTCGTGGAGGTGACGGTGCGCGACCTCGCCACGCTCGGGGCCGTCGTCGACGGGGCGCTCGCGGCCGGCGCGACGAGCCTTGACGCACTGACGTTCCGCGTCGACGACCCGCGCGAAGCAGAGCACGCGGCGCGCACGGCCGCCGTCGTCGAGGCTCGCGCCCGGGCCGATGTCCTTGCCGCAGCCTCCGGCGTGACGATCGCGGGCGTCAGCGACGTCGTCGAGGGCGGCCAGCCGCCGCAGTCGCCACAACCGAAGGCCACGCGGATGCTCACCGCCGCCGACACCGCGACGCCGGTGGAAGGCGGCACGACCGAGATCGCGGTCACCGTGACGGTGACGTTCCGGATCGCCTGAGGGGTCAACTGCCCGGGGACAATCGAAGAAGCTCGCCGTGGTCGAGGCTCGTCGCGTAGACCGTTCCGTCCTCGGCCTCGCCGATCGAGCTGAGCGTCCGTCCGAGACGCGCGGCGACGACCGGCGTCTGCGGGCCGTCCGAGGCCGGATCGATGAGCCAGACACGGTCGGAGCAGGCGTCGCCGAAGAGATAGCCGCCGTCGAGGGCGGCTTGGCGCTCGTCGCGGACGACGACGCCGCCGATCACCGCGCAGCCGTCCTCGTGGCCATATTCCGTGACGGGTTGCGTCAGGCCACTCCCGTCGCAGCCTGTCGCGGGTCGGAAGCAATGGAACCCTTCCATCACGTTCCAGCCGAAATCCAGCCCACCCGTCCCTGCGCGGGCGACGTCCACCTCCTCCCAGGCGTTCTGGCCGACATCACCGATCCACAGGTCACGCGTCGCCCGGTCGAACCGGATCCGCCACGGATTGCGTAGGCCGGTCAGCCAGATCTCGGGCCGCGCGTTGCCGGTCGAGACGAACGGGTTGTCCGCCGGAACGGAGTAGCCCTTTCCAGCCGCCGCGTGGTCGACGTCGATGCGCAAGATCTTCGCCAACAGCGTGTCGAGGCGCTGACCGTTGCCCATGGGGTCGCCGCCGGAGCCGCCGTCGCCCATCGCGATGTAGAGCATCCCGTCCGGACCGAACTGCACGGCACCGCCGTTGTGGTTCGGGTACGGCTGATCGATCGTGAGGAGGATCGTCTGGCTCGTCTGATCGGCGACATCGGGCGCGTTCGGATCGACCACGAACGAGGCGACGACCGTGTTGCCGTCCAGGTTCGTGTAGTCGACGAAGAACCGAGGGTCCTTGGGATAGTCGGGGTGGAACGCGAGTCCGAGAAGCCCGCGTTCACCGCCGCTGGCCACCCGGTCGTGGATGTCGAGGAACGGTCGGTCGACGAGCGCGCCGTCGCGGACGACACGGACCGTGCCCGCCTGCTCGAGCACGAAGAGCCGGCCGCTGCCGTCGCCGGCGTTGGTCACGTCCACCGGGGCGGCGAGGCCCATCAGCGCGATCTCAGCGGCGACCGTCTTGCCGGCCGGATCGAAGGAGGCTAACGAACCGTTCGTGTGGGACGGCGCCGGGGTCCGGCCCGACGGCGTCGCTGCAGTCGATCCCGGCCGGGAGCCCGAAGCGACATGTCCCGGTGAGGTCTGGCCCGCGGGCCCTCCGGACGACGAGCCGCCGCCGCACGCGACGACGACGGCCGCGACGACGATGACGGCGATCGCGGCTCGCCTCGACGCTCGGAACACGGCCCGATGCTAGCGGGGATCAGGAGCGAAGGTGATCGCGCGGGCTGCTAGCCTGCGGGAGCGGCGCGCACGGATCGATGAGGAGGAGCGGAATGGACGCCTGGGAGTTCCGTGATCTCGAAGCGGCACGCGCAACGAGCGGCCGTCTCTACCACGAGTTCAAGCGGGTGCCAGACCTGTCGGCCGGCGTCTACACGCTCGATGCCGGCGCGACCGATCCTCAGCGACCCCATTCCGAGGACGAGCTCTACTACGTGGTCGCAGGACGAGGCGTCGTATCCGTCGGCGACGAGACGCGCCCTGTCGTCCCTGGCTCCGTGATCTTCGTCGGCGCCGGTGTCCCGCACCGCTTCCACGACATCGCCCAACGGCTCGAGCTCTTGGTGATGTTCGGGCCGGCGGAGGGCGACCGCGCGACCGGCTGAGCCTCAGGCCGCGAAGCGACCGAACCGATCCTGGAGCGTCAGCGCGAGCTCCGCGCCGCGGCCGACGTCGTCGTGCCTGAAGAAGACGAACGCGTCGTCGCCGGCGGCGACGAACGGCTCCAGCCGAGCCGCCCACGCATCGAGCTCCGAGTCGGTGTAGTCGTGCCGTCGCAGCCGGAGGTACAGGAAACGCCCGGTCCGGCGAAGGATCGGAGGAGCGTCGTCGTCGGGGAGCTCGGTCGCGCACAAGGCCGCACCGGCCGCGGCCAATGCCGCGAAGGTCTCGTCGACATGCCACGACGGATCCTGGAATTCGATGGTGAGTGGCAGGTCCGCTGGCCACGCCGCGAGGAGCGACTGGAGCTTCGCGTCGTCCCGGCGGGCGTTGTCGGGAACGCGGAACAGGACGGTGCCGAGCCGCTCGCCGAACGCCCGGTACGGTCCGGTCAGCCAGGCGACGCTGCCGGCCGGATCCGTCTGGAGGGCACGGAAGGAGCCGCCGCGCTGGGCCTTGATCGAGAACCGGAAATCGTCGGGCGTGGCGTCGAGCCAGCCGGCGATCTTGCTCGGTGTCGGCGAGGCGTAGTACGTGTTGTTGAGCTCGACCGCGGGCAGCCGCGAGGAGTAATACGGAAGGAGGTCGCCGGCTCGAAGCTCTGCCGGGTAGAAGCGTGGCGCCCAGGTCTTGTACGAGAACCCGCTCGTGCCGACGAGCAGCCGCCCCGGCAAGACCGTCAGTCGAGCGCCGCGGCTGTCGCTGGATCCGTGAGGTCGGGAGCGCAAGGGCCCAGATCGTCCTGCCCCGGGCCCGCCTGTCGTGCGACGGCCGTCATCGATCGCTCGATCGTCTCGAGCGACGCCGGGTCCATGACCGCGAGGAAGTGCTCGCTGATGCCCCGAAGGTGGGTTCGCGACGCCGCGCGAAGCCGGTCAAGGCCGCGCTCGGTGAGGACCGCTTCCGCGCCGCGCGCGTCGGCGAGACACGCGCTCCGCTCGACGAGACCGTCGTGGACAAGGCGGTCGATCAGCCGGGTGACGCCGCTCTTGCTGAGGAGCACCTCCTCGGCGAGAAGACCCATCCGGATCCGGCGCTCGGGCGCCTGGGCGATCGTCAGAAGGGCGTCGTACTCGGCGAACGACAGGTCGTGCTCGGCACGCAACTCTTCGTCGAGTCGTCGCGAGACACGGGCGTGGGCGAGGAGGAAGGCCCGCCATGGAGCGAGACGCGGGTCGCGTGCGGTGAGCGGTCGTGCGACCGGCTCGGTCATCGTCATGGTCGCGATGCTATCACCTTGTAGCGGGCGGTGGTGTCTGGTAGTTGACACTGCAACGATAACGCGATATGGTTGCGTAGTCAACAACAGCACGAGCGCCGATACAGCCGGCGCGACCGGAGGCACAACCCAACCATGGCGACATTCGCGATCGACCCGGCCCACACCGACGTCCTCTTCTCAGCCAAGCACATGATGGTCACGACCGTCCGCGGAACCTTCACCGAGGTGTCGGGCACCGTCGAGATCAACGAGACGGACCCCACGGCGTCGCATGCCGAGCTCGTCGTCAAGGCCTCGAGCCTCGACACCGGCGTCGGAGCGCGTGACGGCCACCTCCGCTCGAACGACTTCTTCGACGTGGAGACGTACCCCGAGATCCGGGTCATGTCGACCGCGGTCCGGCCCAAGAGCGGCAATGACTACGTCGTCACCGCCGATGTCACCATCCGCGACGTCACCCGCTCGGTCGACTTCGACGTCGAGTTCCTCGGCTTCTTCACGGGGATGGACGGCAGCCGGCGCGCCGGGTTCACTGCCAAGGCGAAGGTCAACCGCAAGGACTGGGGCCTCGACTGGAACGTCGCGCTCGAAGCGGGCGGCTGGCTCGTGGGCGAGACCGTCAAGCTCGAGATCGACGTCGCGGTCCAGGAGCTGGCGGAGGTCGCCGCCGCGGCCTGAACCGCGAAACGGCCCTGTCTGAACGCCGCGCCCCGGGTGACCAGGTCACCTGAGGCGCGGCTATCCTTGCGCCGATGATCAGCCAAAGGACGTTCGGCGCCCAGAGCATGTCCGCGCCGCTGACCGACGTCCTCGTGAAGCGGCCCGGCCCCGCGTTCGGCGCGGCCTTCGACGATCCGGCGCACGGCTTCCTCCACCCGGTCGACCTCGATCTCGCCCGGCGCGAGCACGACGCGTTCGTGGAGCTCCTGGCCTCACTCGGGCCGCGCGTCCACGTCCTCGATACCGAGCTGTCCAGCCCCGATCTCATCTACACCTTCGATCCGCTGCTCGTGACCGACCGTGGCGCGATCCGGCTGCGACCCGGGAAGCCGAATCGCGCCGCGGAGCCCGCTGCCATCGAGGCGTGGACGGCCGCCGCCGGGATCCCGACCATCGGCCGGATCGAGGCGCCGGGCACGATCGAGGGCGGTGACACCCTGTGGCTCACGCCCGACCTCTTCTGCATCGGGCGCACGCTCCGAACCAATACCGATGGCGCCCGCCAGCTCGGGGCACTGGTCGGCGGTGACGTTCGCATCTTCGACGTCCCGTACTGGCGCGGCCCGGCCGAGCTCATCCACCTCATGTCGGTCATCTCGCCCGTCGCCGACGATCTCGCCGTCGTCTATCTGCCGCTCCTGCCGGTCGGGCTGTGGGAGTTGCTCAACGAGCTTGGGATCCGGCTTGTCGAGGTCCCGGACGAGGAATTCGCCACGCTCGGCTGCAACGTCCTTGCCGTCCGTCCCGGCGTCGTGATCCTCGCCGAGGGGAATCCACGGACCGCTGCGGCACTCGCGACGGCGGGCTGCGAGGTCCATACGTATCCGGCGACCGAGATCGGCCTCAATGGCTCCGGCGGGCCCACGTGCATGACCCGGCCGATCCTGCGTGGCTGAGCTTGCCGCCGCCATCGACCGGGAACGTCTCGTCGCCGACCTGACCTCGCTCGTCCAGGTTCCCAGCATCACCGGTTCCGAGGAGGCGATCGCGGTCTGGGCCGCCGGCGCACTGGGTGAGCTCGGGCTCCGCGTGGAGACCGTCAGCCCGGACCCCGAGTCCATCAAAGCGGACGCCGATTGGCCGGGTGAGGAGATGACGCGGTCCGCTCTGCCGGTGGTGATCGGGCGTGCCGGGCCGTCCGGCGGCCGGCGGATCGTCCTCTCCGGTCACCTCGATGTCGTGCCGCCGGGCGATCCGGCGACATGGACGGTCGACCCATGGGGCGCCGAGATCCGCGGCGATGCGCTGTACGGCCGTGGCGCCTGCGACATGAAGGGCGGTGTTGCCGCGATCCTCGCGACGGTTCGCGCGCTGTGTGCGGCCGGCGACCTCGATCGGCTCGAAGGTGAGCTGATCGTCGCGTTCGTCCCGTCCGAGGAGGATGGCGGGCAGGGAACGCTCGCCGCGATCCGTGCCGGCGTCACCGGGGACCTCGCGGTCATCACCGAGCCGTCGAACCTGGACGTCGTCGTCGCCCACGCGGGCGCGATCACCTTCCGCCTCACCGTACCGGGGCGCGCAGCCCACGCGTCGCAGCGCCGCGAGGGTGTGTCCGCGCTTGACAACCTGTTCGTGCTGACCGAGGCGCTCGCCGCCGACGAAGCCCGCAGGAACGAGGCGGAGACAGACCCGCTCATGACCGCGCTCGGGCTGCCGTACCCGACCATAATCGGCATCGTGTCGGGCGGGGAGTGGGCGTCCACCGTGCTCGACCGCGTCACGGCGGACGGGCGGTATGGCGTCCGGCTCGGCCAATCGCCGGCCGAGGCCGAGGCGGAGCTGCGCGGGGCTGTCGCCGCCGCCTGTGACGGACACCCGTTCCTGCGCGATCACCCCGCCACCGTCGAGATCACCGGCGGACGGTTCGGGTCCGCGCGCGTGCCCTCGGACCATCCGCTCCCGATCGGCCTCGCCGAGACGGTCGAGGCCGTGACCGGCCGCCGTCCGACGCTGCTTGGCGAGCCGTACGGCGCCGACATGCAGATGTTCGTCAATGTCGGCGACACGCCGTGCGTCATCTTCGGCCCGGGCGACGTGCGGGTAGCCCACAGCGCGGACGAGCATGTGCCGCTGTCCGAGGTCGTCGATTGCGCTCGCGTGCTCGCCGCGTGGGTCCATCGGGAGCTCGTGTCGGGCGTCTGAGGGCCGCCAAGCCTGAGGCCCGTCAGCCGGTCGCGGACCCGCTCATCTCGACCGCGCGCCGACGTGTCATCAGCAGCCACGCCGGGACCGCGATGAGCGCGGCACCCAGCAGACCGAGCGCCGTGTAGCTCGCCGCTGCGACGACGATCCCCGAGCCGAGACTCGCCGCCGCTGCCGAGCTCCAGATGAGCGCGTCGGTCAAGCCTTCCACGCGTGTCCTCTCCGCGAGGCCGAGACCCGTGGTCAGAAGGGTCGACCCGGCGACGAAGCCCAAATTCCAGCCATAGCCGAGCAGGAACAACGCCAGGAAGAGCAGGACGCCGCCGTCCGCCGGTGCGAGGGCCGACATGACCGCCGCACTCGCGGTGACGATGAGCCCGGCGATGATGACCCGGATGCTCCCGAACCGGTCCGTGAGCCGGCCCGACACGGGGGAGAGCGCGAACATCCCGAACGTGTGACCGCTGATCACGATGCCGACCGCCATCAGGTCGTGGCCGTGCGCTGTCATGTGGAGCGGCGTCATCGTCATGATCAGGGTCATCACCACTTGGACTGTGATCAGCGACACCATCGCGACCGGGACGTTCGGGTGCGCGAGGACGGCGCGCAGGGAGACGGCGGTCGACCGGTCGTCGGCCCCGAGGTCCGTCTGGTCCGCGAGCCGGTACGGATCCGGCCGCAGCAGCGCGAACGACAGGATCGCTGCGCTCCCGACGAAGACGATCGGCAACAGGTACGCACCCGCAAGCGGTGGCAGGCCGATCGACTCCCCGAACTCGCCCGCCCAACCGACGAGGTTCGGTCCGACGACCGCACCGAACGTCGCGCCCCACACGACGAGGCCGATCGCGGATGCGCGGCGGACCGCCGGGAACATGTCTGCCGCGGCGTAGCGGGACAGTTGGTTCGAAGCGTTGCCGAAGCCGATGAGCACGGAACCGAGGAGGAGCAGCGGGAACGAGCGCGTGACGACAGCCGTTCCCGCAAGGAGCGCCCCGGCGACACCGATCACGTAGCCGGACGAGAGCCCGATACGCCGGCCGCGCGCGACCATCAACCGCGACAGCGATGCGGCACCGAGCGCGGCACCGAGGACGACGGCCGCGCCGGGTGCACCGCTCAGCAGCGGCGAGCCTGACAGGTCCTCCGCGACGATCGTCGCCACGGTGACGGCGGCGATGTGGCCCGTGCTCCCGAGCGCGACGCCACTGAACAGCACCTTGACCGTCCGGCGACGAAGGTCGTCCAGTCGGCTGGGCGGCAGGTCAAGGGGCGTCCTCTGCATCGCCCGCGAGTATGGGCTGCGGTCATCGCGTCGGGTTGGCGAGTTCCTCGAAACGGCAGAAGGCGTTCGCGAGCCGCATCTGCTCTGGCGTCCTCGCGTGGACACGGAAGAGGGCAGGGGAAGCAACGACGACCGCGACACACCGCGCACGCGACGTGGCGACGTTGAGGCGGTGGCGACTGAAGAGGAAGCTCATCCCGCGCGGCGCGAGCTCGGGCGTCGACGTCGTCATCGAGTAGATGCTGACGGGCGCCTCCTGGCCCTGGAACTTGTCGACGGTGCCGACCCTGGCCGACTCCGGCAGGCGCCGCTTGATCTCGCCGACCTGGGCGTTGTAGGGCGCGACGATGAGAACGTCGTCCCAGCCGAGCACCTTCCGGTGGCCGCCGCCGTCGATCCATTCGGCGCTCCCGACGAGCGAGCGGGCGAGGTCTGCGACCGCGTCAGCTTCATCGGGCGAGGCGTTGTCCGCGGCGGTGGTCGCGACCGCCACCTGGCGGGGACCGGTCCCGTCGAGGATCGACCCGGGCGCGATCAGGTTCTGGATCGCGAGATGCGGTTCGGGCTCGAGCCGGTCGTCGTAGAAGACCTCCGACGTGAAGTCGCACAGGTCGGGATGGAGCCGCCAGGTGCGCTCGAGGAACAGGCCCTGCGTCGGTGGCATCGTCGCCGCGCCGCCGAGGAGGTGCGCAAGCGCGGAACGCTCGGCGCCCGGTGGATGCGTGCCCTTGAGCGGTTGGTCGAGCTGCTGCGGGTCGCCGAGCAGGACGAGGCTGGCACTCGCGCGCGCCACGGCGACGACGTTGGCGAGCGAGATCTGCCCCGCCTCGTCGACGAACAGGACGTCCACCGCGCCGACCATCTTCGACGACGCCCACAGCCACGGCGTCCCGGCGGCGAGGTTCGCCTGACCGGCATCGAGTCGGGCCCGGACGTCGGCAGGGTTCTTCCCGCGGACGACGCGCGGATCGTCGAGGACTTGGACGACCTCGCCGCGCTGGACCGGTCGAACATCCACGCCTTCGAGCTCAGCCGCGTCAAAGACCGCCGTGAGCATGTTGCCGATCACCTTGTGGCTCGTTCCGGTGATCCCGACGCGCTTTCCAGCCGCAAGCAGCGAGCAGATCATCCGCGCGCCGGCGAACGTCTTGCCGGAACCGGGCGGCCCCTGGATCGCGAGCGTGCTGTTGTCGAGCGTCAGAGCGAGCCGGCGCGCCGCGGCCAGCTCCGTCTCGCCCGGCTCGCGAAGCGGCTGATCGAGCCACTGGCCGGTCCGCGGCGGCAACCGGAAGAGCAGATCGCGTCCAGCACGAACCGGCCCAGCGGCCTGGATCCCGTTGTCGGCGACCCAGCTCCCGAGATCGAACAGCGCAGCCTGGAGATCGGCCGTGCGGACCCAGTCGAGCGGGACGATCGCGCGCGGATGCGGCTCGGACGCGACCCGTTTCACGTCCACCGTCCGTTGCGCCGCGTCGATGGCGACGACCTCGCCGACCTTCCAGCTGAACGGCGAATCCGTCGGTCGTGCCTGCTTGTTGGCCGGGTCATAGACGTCACCGCGGCTGACGTCGTAGTCCTGCTCGGGGAACCTGTAGCGCCAGACCTGTTTTCCCTTGGCCTCGACGTCGAGCGGACCGACGATCTCGAGCATCCCGATCGGATCGTCCTCCTCGACGAGCTGTTCGGGCGTCAGATCCATCCGCCGGTGGAAGTCCCACCACATGGACTTGTCCTCGCGCCGGTGCCAGCCGAGGAGTTGTGCCAGAAGCCACGTCGCCTGCTGGCTCGAGCTCCGGTCCGCGGGATCCGTCGGGACGACGGTGGGACCCGCGAGACGCTCCACCAGCGCCTGGACCCGCGCCTCGTTCTCGGTGACCTCCGCCGGCAGCTCCGCGTCGCGGACGACGGGACGTGGGATGACCCTGCCTGTCGATCGTTCCACCTCGTCGCGGCGACCCTCGAGCCAGTCGCGGAGCCGGAAGTTGCTGACGACGTCGTCGCGGTTGTAGCGCTCGATCCGGTCGAGGTGCGTCGCGTGCGGCCGGTCCCCCTCGCCGAGCTCGAGCCACTGCTCGAACGCGACGATGCTCGATCCTGCATCGCGCAGGTCGATCTCACGAACGAAGTCGTAGAAGCCCTCCATCTTCTTGATCGAATAGCTCTCGACAGATGCCCGGAGGGACTGCCGGACGACGCGGAGGAGATCGACGAGGACGCCTT
>JBJMNA010000209.1:0-9543 GCA_045804485.1 Chloroflexota bacterium | reverse complement strand
CTCGAGCGCTTCGCCGACGTCCAGCCGTGGGACGGCGCCACGTGACGACCGCCGCGGCCGACGCCACCGGCACGAACGCGACCGTCGGCGCGCGCCGGATCGCCGCGGCGTTCGCGCGCGCCGGGGACGACGGCCGTGCTGCCCTCATCCCGTACGTCGTGGCGGGCTACCCCGACGCCGACACGAGCTACGAGATCGCGCTCGCAGTCGCCGACGCAGGCGCCGACCTGCTCGAGGTCGGGCTGCCGTACTCGGACCCGCTCGCGGACGGTGCGACGCTCCAACGAGCCTCGGGCGTCGCGCTGGCGGCCGGTGCGACGCTTGAGCGCTCGCTCCGGCTCATCGAGCGCGTCGGCGCTGCCCGCCCGGAGCTTCCGCTCGTCCCGATGGGCTACGCGAACCAGGTCATCGGCGGTGGTGACGGCGAGGCCGTCGCGAAGCGGCTCGCCGGCGCCGGCGCGGCCGGCCTCATCGTCGCCGACCTGACCCCGGACGAGGGCGCGTCATTCGAAGAGGTCGCGCGCGCCGCCGGGCTTGCCGTCGTCTACCTCGTCGCGCCGACCACATCATCGAAGCGTCGTGCGGCGATCGCGAGCCGGAGCGGCGGTTTCCTGTATTGCGTGTCGCTCGTCGGTGTGACCGGGGCGCGGACGGCGCTTCCGGCCTCGGTCGCGCGACTCGTGCGCGACGTCAAGGCGGCGTCGCCGGTCCCCGTCGCGGTCGGGTTCGGTGTCAGCACGCCCGAGCATGTTCGGTCGATCGCGACAGCGGGCGCCGACGGCGTGATCGTCGCGTCCGCTCTCGTCGACGCGCTCGGGTCCGATGGTCGCGATATCGCCAGGCTGACGACGCTCGTCGGTGAGCTTCATGACGCGACGGCACGAGCCGCCTCGTGAAGGTCGCGGTGACGATCGAGCAGTCCCTGAAGAAGTCGTTCGCCCGCGCGATCGACTGGCCCGGCTGGGCCCGGTCCGGAAAGACGCCGGAACTCGCGCTCGATGCGCTGCGGGCGTCGGCGCCACGCTATTCGGTCGTCGCGACCGCTGCCGGCGAAGTCTTCGAGCCCGACGAGTACGACGTCGTCGAGGAGGTTCCGGGCGGTGGCGGGACGGACTTCGGCGTTCCGTCCGCGGTGACGGAGCTCGACGCACGACCGTCCGACCGCGACGACGCGAACCGCTTGATCCGTCTCGTGGACGCCGCGTGGTCGACGCTCGATCGCGTCGTCGCGAACGCTCCGGCCGAGCTCAGGAAGGGCCCGCGAGGCGGAGGCCGAGACCGCGACAAGATCGTCGGCCACGTCTTGGACGCCGAAGGAGCCTATGCCCGCGAGATGGGGATCAAGCTCGCGGCGCCCGATCCGACCGACGCCACCGGCATCGATCTCATGCGCAGCGCCTTGCTCGACGTCCTGCGCGAGCCGTCGGACGGGTCGCCGCTGGCCGGGCGCAAGTGGACCGTGCGCTATGCCGCCGCGCGGATCGCGTGGCACGCGCTCGACCATGCCTGGGAGATCGAGGACCGCTCAGAGCCGGGCTGAGCATCGCCGTCAGACCGTCCAGCCTGCCGCGGTCGGCTCGCCGGCGGCGTCCGTCGCGAGGGCGATGACCTCGTCGGCGGTCATGCCGGCCGCTCGAAGCTCGCGAACTCCCGTTGCCCCATCCGCCTTCGAGAGCTTGCGTCCGGCGGCGTCGCGCACGAGCGGGTGGTGGGCGAACGTCGCCGCGCTCGCTCGGCCGAGACGCTGCGCGAGACGGATCTGGACGGCGGTCGCCCCGAGAAGGTCCCTCCCCCGGACGACCAGATCCACCTCCTGCCGGAGGTCGTCCACGACGACCGAGAAGCCATAGGTCCAGTTGCCGTCGCGATCCCTGATGGGGAGGTCGCCGTCGGCGGCCACCTCGTCCGAGCATGGCCCGACAAGCACGTCCATCCACGCCTCCGACCCACCGCCGAGCGCAACACGGAGAACGGGTCCGCTGAGGCCGCGCGCGCGACAGCCGCCCGGGCAGCCCGGGCCGTGCCAACGCCGGCCGTGCGCGGCGGCCCACGTCTCGAAGGTCGACCGTGAGCAGTCGCAGCCGTAGACGAGACCATCGGTCGTGAGCTGCTTCACCGCCGCGGCATGCGGAGCCTCATCGTCGGATTGGCGGACGGGACCTTCGTCCGCGACGAACCCGAGCCATGCCAGGTCCTCGAGCAGCGCCGCGTCGTGCTCCGGCCGACAGCGCTTCCGATCGTGATCCTCGATCCGGAGGAGGACGGTGGCACCTGTCGCCCGGGCGAGGCCCCAGACCCACACCGCGTTCGCGACGTGACCGAGATGGAGGTAGCCCGTCGGCGCTGGCGCGAAACGCGTCCGCACTGCGGTCGATGGCGCGGTCATCCGTTCACGCGCCCGGCCCAGTCAGGCCCCATCGTCCTCGTCTGCACCGCCTCGTGCCCGATCTCGCGCCTCGAGCGCTCGTGTGGCCTTCATCAGCCGCCGATAGAGAGCGAGGAGATCGGCCTGGTTGAGCGGGCCTTCGTTCGCCATCGTGACGCGCAGCAGGACCTCACGTTCGCGCTCCAGATCCCGGATCGCGCGACGGCCCACGATCGCCTTGGCGCGACCGGCCGCACGCGCGAGCTCGGCCCGCTCGTTGAGCATCGCCACGATGCGCCGATCGAGGGCATCGATCTGTCGGCGGAGCCGTCGCAGCTCCGGTGTCTCGGGCTCGGACCTCGTCGACCGCGTCACGGCGCCTCTCGGAAGCGACGAGCGATCGCATCAAGCGCAAGGTGATAGCCGCGAGCGCCCTGCCCGACGATCGACTCGAGCGCGATGTCCTGGAGGAAGTTGACCTGGCGGAACGGTTCGCGTGCCGCCGGATCCGATAGGTGGACCTCGATGAACGGACGGGAGATTCCGAGCAGCGCGTCGCGCAACGCGACGCTCGTGTGGGTCAGGCCACCGGCGTTCACGATCGCGATGTCGAAGTCGCGTCGATGGAGCCTGTCGATCAGCGCGCCCTCATGGTTCGATTGGAAGAAGTCGATCGCGAGCCCGAGTTCGGCGGCACGGGCGGCGACCCCGGCATGGATCTCGTCGAGCGTCTCGCGGCCGTAGATCTCGGGCTCCCTGGTCCCGACGAGATTGAGGTTCGGACCCTCGAGGACGAGGACGGTGGTCATCGGACGCTTCCGGTCGGCGCAGCGAGGATGGACGCCGCGGCCCGTTGCGCGACGTCCGGGTCGACGTCGTCGCGGACGACGACACCGTCGGCGGTGGGCAGGACCCAGCGCAGCCGACCGGCGGCATGCTTCTTGTCGGTCGACATGTGCCCCAGAACGTCAGCGAGGGAGTAGGGGAGGGGCTCGGTGGCGAGGTCGAGCGCGTCAAGCAGCCTCCCGATCCGTTCGGCGCGGTCAGGCGGCGTGACGCCGATCTCCACGCCGATCCGCGCCGCCGCGCGAAGGCCGTACGCGACCGCTTCGCCGTGGAGCAGACCACCGAACCCGCCGGCCGCCTCGACGGCGTGACCGAGGGTGTGCCCGAGGTTGAGCGTGATCCGGCCACCGCTTCGATTCCGCTCCCGTTCGTCGGCGACGACCGTCTCGACCTTCGCCCAGCCGGCACGCTCGACGAGCTCGGCGAGAACGCCGGATGCCAGCTCCCCAGGATCGGCACGGGCGATCGACGGGCCGTCCGCCTCGAGAAGCTCGAACAGTCGCTCGTCGCCGAGAGCGGCCATCTTCACGGCCTCGCCGAGCGCCGCGCGGAGCTGACGCTCGGGGAGCGATCGGAGGAGCGCAACGTCGATGATGACGGCGACCGGTTGGTGGAAGGCGCCGACGAGGTTCTTGCCCTCGGGCAGGTCGACACCCGTCTTGCCCCCGATCGCTGAATCGATCTGGGCGACGAGCGTCGTCGGCACCTGGATCAACCGGACGCCGCGCAGGTAGACAGCGGCGAGGAACCCGGCCGCATCACCGAGGGCGCCACCACCGACCGCGACGATGACGTCGCCGCGATCGACGCGGTGGGAGGCGAGCTCGCGCGCCGCCCCCTCGATGATCGACAGGCGCTTGGCGTCCTCACCTTCGGGCAGGAGGACCGTGATGGCTTCGTGGCCGTGCTCCCGAAGGTCGTCGGCCAGTCGCTCGCCGACGGCGGCCATCGCGCCTGGCTCGCTCACGAGGACGGCTCGGCCGAGGCGCAGGCTCTCGAGCTCGCCCGCGAGCGCGGACGCCGCGATCCCCTCGCCAAGAAGAATGCGGCCGATCGGCGTGCCCGCGCGCAGGAGCATCGTCCCGCGACCCTCGATCGCCGCCGGGATCTGCGACTCGACGGCGTCGATGACACCCGAGATTTCGCCGACACCCGCGTGGTGGATCGTCGCCGCCGCATAGAACCGCTCGCGCCTGGCCCCGAGGTCGCGGAGGGTCCCGATCGGGTCGCGGGACGTCACGAGCGGACGAACGTGGGGCGACCGCCGGAGCCGCTGCGCGAGGACCTCAGGCCGCCCATCCAGCCAGACCGAGGTCCGGCCGCGGTAGAGCGCCCAGCGGTTGCGGGGATCGACGACCGCCCCGCCGCCGGTAGAGATCACCCGCCGGACATCCGGCGCGGAGTCCGCTCGTCCGAGATCCGCGATGGCGGCTCGTTCGAGCGCGCGGAAGGTCGGCTCGCCGTCCTCCTCGAAGATCTGCGGGATCGTCCGGCCACACGCAGATTCGATCCGTTCATCGAGATCGATGAACGCCGCCGCGTGGCGATTGGCGAGGCGTCGCCCGACGACGCTCTTGCCACTGCCCGGCAACCCGACGAGGACGACGTCCACCACCGGCCTCAGTCGTCGCCGCCGGAGCCGGCCTCGTCTGTGCCGGTGAGCCCGTGGCCGGCGCCGAGGGCCCGCGATCGCCCCGGAGCGGATCCGCCGGCGACGGGTGCGTCGGGCGCTGCGGACGTTCGTTCCCGGTAGTGATCGAGCGCCGCGCAGACGTCACCGACCGTGTCCCCGCCGAACTTCTCGAGGACGAAGCGGGCGAGCGTCAGCAGCACCATCGCCTCGCCGACGACGCCCGCTGCCGGGACCACGCTGATGTCACTCCGTTCGTAGTGGGCCTTGTCGACGGCTTCGCCGGTGATGAGGTCCGCGGACGGCAGCGGCCGGGCGAGCGTGGAGATCGGCTTGACCGCGCCGCGGACGACAAGGGGCTCACCGTTCGTGACCCCGCCGGTCAGGCCGCCCGCGTTGTTCGTTCGGTGGATCCATCGGCCGCCGCCGGCCCGACCCTCGATGACGTCGTGGACAGCGGATCCGAAGCGCCGTGTCTGCTCGAAGCCGAGTCCGAACTCGACGCCCTTGACGATGTTGATGCTCATGACGGCCGCGGCGAGGGCAGCGTCGAGACGTCGGTCCCAGTGGACATACGAGCCGAGTCCGATCGGCAGGCCATGGACCACGACCTCGAAGACGCCACCGACCGTGTCGCCCGCCGACCGGGCCTCGTCGATCCGGGCGATCATCGCGGCCTCGGCTCCGGGGTCGGGGCAGCGCAGCGGCGAGGCGTCGGCTTCCTCGCGCGACAAGGTCGCGTTCGCGGGGTCCAAGGCCACGCCGCCGACCTCGGCGGTGAACGACCAGGCCTCGATGCCGAGCTCGCGCAGGAACCGTCGGGCGACGCCGCCGGCTGCCACGCGCGCCGCCGTCTCGCGGGCAGACGCCCGCTCGAGGACGTTGCGCACGTCGTTGAAGTCGTACTTGAGGGCGCCCGCGAGGTCGGCATGACCGGGCCGGACCCGGGTGACCGGGGTCGCCCGCTTGTTGCCGTCCGCGGCCGCCTCGCGGAGAGCGGTCGCCTCGACCTCGTCGAGCGGCTCGACCGCCATCACCTGCGTCCAGTTCTCCCAGTCCCTGTTCCGGACGAGAAGGAGGATCGGCGAACCGAGCGTCACCCCATGCCGGACGCCCGCGAGGATCTCCGCCCGGTCCTGCTCGATCGTCTGCCGGGCGCCGCGGCCATAGCCCCGCTGCCGACGCGCAAGGTCGACGGCGAGATCATCCGCGGTGAGCGCGAGACCGGCCGGCACCCCCTCGATCGTGACGCCGAGCGCCGGCCCGTGCGATTCGCCGGCGGTCAGGAACCGGAACGCAGCCATGCCCGAACCGCTCGCGTCCGCGCCGGTCAGTCCGGCGCGCCGGCCGGAGTCGGCTCGTTCTCGACCGGTGCCGCCGCGTCGGCCGCGGCACCGGACGGCTCGCCCTCGGCCGAGCGGAGTCCGCCGGCCCGCGCCTCGGCGAGCTTCGTCTGCATCAGCTCGAGCGGGGCGGGCTGACCGGTCCACAGCGTGAACGCGGCGGCGCCCTGGTGGAGCAGCATGAGCTCGCCGTCACCGACCGTCGCGCCGGCCGCAGCCGCGTCGCGCAGGAGTTGCGTGTTCGCGTAGATCAGGTCGAGCACGAGCAGGTCGCCGTGGAGCGCCTCGGCCGGGATCGGCCGCTCCTCGCGGGTCAGTCCGATGGACGTGGCGTTGACGAGGACGCGCGTCTTCGCCAGCTCGGATTCGATGATCGAGTCGTGCCAAGGCATCGCCTTGAGCTCCATGTGCGCCGCACTCCGGCCGAAGTGCTTGACGAGTCCTTCCGCACGGTGGAGGTGGCGGTTGAAGACGACGACCCGCTGGAACCCCTCGGTGATCAGGCCGTACACGACGGCGCGCGCTCCACCGCCTGCGCCGAGCACGACCGCCTGGCGCGGCATCTTCTGCTTGCCGACGAGCCGGTCGAGTGCGACCCGGAAGCCCGGCACGTCGGTGTTGTGGCCGACCAGCCGCTTGCCCTCGCGCGTGATCGTGTTGACCGCTCCCGTGGCGTGGGCCTCCTCGGTCAGCCGGTCGACCATCGGGACGACTCGTTCCTTGTGCGGGATCGTCACGTTGGCGCCCAGGAAGCCGTCGCCGCGGATCTCCTCGACCGCGGCCGCAAGCTCCATCGGGGACCTGTCCCACAGCTCGTATGTCGCGTCGATCCCGAGCGAATCGAAGGCGGCCTGCTGCATCGCGCCGGACAGCGAATGGGCGACGGGATGGCCCATGAGGACCACGCGCTTGGTCATGCTCGCACCCTTTCGAGGTCGTCGAAGAAACCGGGATAGGAGATCGACGCGGAGCCAGGACGCCCGACGGCCGTCTCGCCCGAGGCCGTCAGCCCGGCGATCGCGAAGGTCATCGCGAGCCGGTGGTCGTCGAGGCTATCGGTCTCCGCGCCGGTCAAACGAGTCGGGCCGGTGATCCGAAGGTCGTCTCCGTCGACGTCGACGGTCGCCCCGAGCGCTCGCAGCCCGGCGGCGATGCCGGCCAGACGATCGGATTCCTTATGACGCAGCTCGGCCGCGCCGCGGATGGTCGTCGTGCCGCGGGCAGCCGTTGCGGCGAGACACAGGACAGGGATCTCGTCGATGGCGGCCGCGACGTCGGCCGGTCCGAGCTCGACCGCCTGCAGTGCGGACGAGCGGACCGTCAGGTTCGCAAGAGGTTCCCCGACAGAGTCGTCGGCGCGCGCGTCCGGGCGGTCCTCCGCGCTGTGCTCGGTGATGTCCGCTCCCATCGACCGGAGGATGTCGATCACGGCCCGGCGGGTGGGGTTCACGCCGACGTCGATGATCGTCAGCTCGGCATCCGGATGGATCGCTCCGGCAACGAGCCAGAACGCGGCGGCAGAGATATCGCCCGGGACACGCTCCGTGACCGCGCGCACCGCTCGTCCTCCTTCGACCGACACTGCCACCGACCCGTCCGGCGCGTCCGTCCGCTCGACCGGCACGCCCCTCGCTCGCAGCATCCGTTCCGTGTGGTCGCGCGTCGCGACCGTCTCGCGGACCGTGGTCCGCCCGTCCGCGCGAAGAGCCGCCAGCAGGATGGCGGACTTCACCTGTGCGCTCGGCACCTTCGTCGTGTAGTCGATAGCCCGAAGCGGGGTACGACCGATCACGGTCAGTGGTGGGAGGGAATCATCCTGCCGGCCATGGAGGACGGCACCCATCGAACGCAGCGGTTCGATGATACGAGCCACCGGGCGGCCGCGCAACGAATCGTCTCCGTCGAGGACCACCGTCATCGGCAGTCCCGCGAGAACGCCGCTCATCAGCCGGAGCGTCGTTCCGGAGTTGCCACAATCGAGCGCGCCGTCAGCCGGAGCGCTCAGCGCGTCGGCGCCGCCGGACACGATCCGATAGCCGATCGTCGGGCCGTCGGCCTCGACGCGGTCGACCGTCGCGCCCAGGGCCGCGATGATCGCGGCCGTCGAGCGGACGTCAGCGCCGTCGCCCGCGCCGCTGATCCGAGTTTCGCCGTCGGCGAGCGCGGCCAGCATCAGTGCTCGATGGCTGATCGACTTGTCGCCCGGGACACGGAGCTCGCCGCGCAGGCGAGCGCTGCCGCGGACGCGCGCGACCCGGGGTTGCGAGGCGGGCGGAGGTGGGGTGGACCCGATCAGCATCGCGTCACGCTTCGGCCGCGTAGACGCCGCGGACGTACGCATGCAGCGGGATGATCGCGGCCATCATGTCGCGGAACTGGTCGAGGGTGAGCTGCTGCTCGGCATCGGACAGGGCGTCATCGGGGCTCGGGTGGACCTCGACCATGACCCCATCCGCACCGACCGCGACGCCGCCCAGAGCGAGCGGCTTGACGAGCCAGCGCTTGCCGGTGGCATGGCTCGGGTCGACGATGACGGGGAGGTGGGTCAGCCGGTCCAGGAGCGGCACCGCGGCGAGGTCCATCGTGTTCCGGGTGTACGTCTCGAAGGTCCGGATACCCCGCTCGCACAGGATCACGTTCGGGTTGCCGGAGCTCACGATGTACTCGGCGGCCATCAGGAACTCTTCGACCGTCGCACCATAGCCGCGCTTGAGCATCACCGGTCGAGCGACGCGACCAACGTCGCGGAGCAGCGAGTAGTTCTGCATGTTCCGCGTGCCGATCTGGAGGATGTCCGCGTACTCGGCGACGATGTCGACCTGGCTCGGCTCCATGACCTCGGTGATGATCGGGAGCCCCGTCCGCTCGCGGGCCTCGGCGAGCAGGCGGAGGCCAGCGATCCCAAGCCCCTGGAACGCGTACGGCGAGGTCCGCGGCTTGAACGCGCCGCCCCGCAGCACCGTCGCGCCCGCCGCAGCGACGGCGTCGGCCGTCTCGAACAGCTGCTCGCGGCTTTCGACCGAGCACGGACCGGCCATCATCGTCAGCGATCCGTCCCCGATGACAGCATCCAGGACGCGGATCACGGTGTCCTCGGGATGGAACTCGCGCGACGTGAGCTTGAATGGTCGGCTGATCGGCCTGACGGTCTCGACTCCCGGCAGGACCGCGAACCGCTCGAGGAGCGCTGGGCGACGTGCCCCGATCTCGCCGACGACCGCGACCGTCGTCCGGCCGCCGCTCACGTGGTCGAACGGCGTCAGGCCCTCGGCGAGGATCTGGCTCTTGACGCCAAGGATCTCCGCCTCGCTGGCCCCGACTGTCATCACGACGAACATCGCGCTCGTGTCTCCTCGTCG
>JBJMNA010000208.1:0-5493 GCA_045804485.1 Chloroflexota bacterium | reverse complement strand
GACGGCGATCGCGACACGTGGGTGGTCGACGGGCGCGAAGCCGATGAACCACGAGTGCGGCTCGCCGGTTCCACCCAGCTCGGCCGTGCCCGACTTGCCGGCCGTCGGGACACCAGGGATCGCCGCGCCGGTCGTGAACTGCCGGCCGAGATCGCCCTCGACCGCGCGCTGCATCGCGCCCTTGATCGCCTCGGCCTTAGCCGGATCGATCACCTCGCGCAGGGTCGAGGGTCCGATCTCCCGTGTCCCGCCCCGCCCGGACAGCTCCGTCACCAGCCGCGGCCGCATCAGCACGCCGTCGTTCGCGCCGCTCGGACGCCTCGGGCGTCTCCGGCGAGGCGGGACCGGCGGGACCGGTCATCCGCCGCCCGTGAGATAGAGCGTCATCAGGTCGCCCCCGATCGGCGCAGCGACCTCGGCCCCGCGACCGGCCTGCTCGACGATGACCGCGATGGCGATCTTCGGGTTGTCGGCCGGCGCGAAGCCGATGAACCAGGAGTGCGGCTCACCGGTCCCGCCGAGCTCGGCCGTCCCCGACTTCCCTGCCGTCGTCACCCCCGGGACCTTCGCGCCGGTCGTGAACTGCTGACCGAGGTCGCCTTCGACGGCGGCGACCATCGCCGTGTTGATCGCTTTCGCGTTGGTGGTGGAGAGGACCCGTCCCATCGACTTCGGACCGATCGACCTCGTCCCGCTGTTCTTGCCGGTCATCGCTGTGACGAGGCGCGGCTGCATCAGCTCGCCGCCATTCGCGATGGTCGACGCGACGAGCGCCATCTGGAGCGGCGTCACGAACGTCTCGGCCTGGCCGTAGGCCGCGTTCGCGAGCTCGACGTCGTCCGTGAAGCCGCCCGGCTGCTTCCCGTCGCCGTTGGTCACCTGCGAGACGGCCGTCGGCAGGTCGAATGGCAATGCCGACCCGAACCCCATCCGGTCGGCATACGCGACGAGGTCGGCGCCACCGGTCCTGAGGCCCGTCAGGGCGTAATAGATGTTGCACGACACCTCGGTCGCGCCAGTCAGGTCGAGCGCCGTCGAGCCCGTCGCGGGGTGATGCCCGTCGCGGACGTGGAAGCCCTCGACCACGAGTCCCGTCTTCTCGGCGGCCGGCTGCTCCTTGTAGGTCGTCTCGGGCGTGATCGCACCCGAGCCGAGCCCGGCGACCGCGGTCACGATCTTGAAGACCGAGCCAGGGACGTATCTCCCGAGCGTCGCTCGTGGCAGAAGCGGCTGGCTGGCGTCACCTTGGAGCGATTCGAACGTCGCCTTGGCTGTATCGGGGTTGGCGATCGCGGAGGCGTCGTAGGTCGGTGTCGAGGCGAGGGCGAGCACCTCGCCGGTGGTCGGGTCGAGCATCACCACGGCGCCACGTCGCTTGCCGAGCGCGGAGACCGCCGCCTTCTGGAGGTCCCACGACAACGACAGGGTCAGGTCCTTCGGGTCGTACCGGTCGGCGCCGAACTTCGCGAGCGCGTCGCTGACGGGATCGCCACCGAGCCCGGTGAGCTCGGCGTCATACGCACGCTCGAGCCCCGCGCGTCCGTAGGTCGATGACGCGTATCCGACGACCTGGCTGATCTGCGATCCCGCGTAGACGCGATGCGACTCGCCGTTGCTGCCCTTCTTGTTGTCGGCGAGGACCTTGCCCGTCCTGTCCTTGATGACGCCGCGCGGGACGGTTCGAGCGGCCGCCACGACCGCTGCATCGTTCGGCGAGCGGACGAGATCCGGTGCTTCGACGATCCCCCAGTAACCGACGGCCCCCGCGAGCAGGAAGAACGCGCTCGAGATCACGATGAGGACGTGGATCGTCGTCCGGCCGAGCGGGCGTCGAGTCGTGCCGGTGCGAAGCATCAGCGCGCCCCCCGTCGACCGATACGTCGCCAGCGGGACGTCACGCGCGGCGGCGGTGGCGGTTCGACACCCTTGTCGGAGAGCGCGAGGAGGAGCCCGATCACCAGGGCATTGGCGAGCAACGACGACCCGCCATAGCTGATGAACGGCAGGGTGACCCCGGTGAGCGGAAGGACCTTGAGGTTCCCGGCCGCGATGATGAACGCCTGGACGCCGATGACCAGCGCGAGGCCGATCGCGAGGAGCGACCGGAAGTCGTCGGCCGCCGCGGCGCCGATGCGTAGCCCTCGCTCGATGACGACGAGATAGAGCCCGAGGATCGCAACGACACCCAGGATCCCGAGCTCCTCGCCGAGCGCGGCGAGCGGGAAGTCGGTGTGGACCTCGGGGATCGGTGGCCGCCCAGCGATCTCGGGCAGGCCGCCGCCGAGGCCCATCCCGAGCAGCCCGCCGCGGGCGAACGCGTGCAGGGCCTGGACGATCTGGAAGCCCGCGCCCAGGGGGTCGGCGAAGGGATCCAGCCAGATGTCCACCCGCGTCCGGATGTGCTCGAACAGCATCGCCATCAACGCGCTCCCGAGGAGGAACAGGACGAGCCCGATGAGCACGAGACCGACCCGCGCGGTCGCGACGTACAGCATCGCGAGGAAGACGCCGAAGAAAAGCAGCGCAGCACCAAGATCGCGCTGGACCACGACGATCCCGAGAGCGATCGCCCACATCGCGACCATCGGTGCGAGATACGGCAGCGGCGGCAGTCTGAACGGACCGACTCGGGTGTCCTGCTCCACGAGCAGCTCGCGATTCTCGGACAGGTAGCCCGCGAGGAAGACGACCAGGATGACCTTGAGGAGCTCGGAGGGCTGGCCGCTGATGGGACCGAACTGGAGGGTCAGCCGCTGACCGTTGATCTCGGTCCCGAGGACGAACGTGAGCAGCAGGAGCCCGACGCCGACCGCCGCCCACGTGTACTTGTAGCGCCGAAGCCACCGATCGGACCGGACGACGATCCCGAGCGTCGTCGCGACGATGAGCGCTCCGACCAGCCAGATGAGCTGGACCGCCGCGAGCCCGAACTCCCTCCCGAAGAAGGTCTGGGTCACCAGATCCTGCGGCAGCCGCTGCATCAGCAGCAGCGAGATGCCGCCGAGCATCGCGACGGTCGGCAGCAGGATCTGGTCCGTCCGGCGGCCGGCGAGCACCTGTGCCGCGTGCGCCACGAAGAGCGCGGCGATGTAGATCGCGAGCGTCTGGACGTCGTAGATGCTCAATCGGCCGTTGACGGTCGCCCCCAACGAGACGCTACCGGCGACGAGTGCGATCGCGACGAGGCCGAGTAGGCGGAACTCCAACCAGCGCGGACGGGGGCGGACCGGTCCGATCGCGCCTGGGAGCGGCGGGAGCCGGACAGCGTCCGCGGTCGGCGCCGGGGTCGTCACCGCATCCCCCGCTCGAGCCGCATCCGGACCTGACCGATCTGGAGCTCATCGCCGAAACCAAGCGGCGCGACGCCCTCGACGCGACGGCCGTTGACATAGGAGCCGTTCGTGCTTTCGAGGTCCTCGATGTACCACGACTGGCCGCGGTAGGTCAGGACCGCGTGATCACCGGACGCGAAAGGGTCGTCGATGACGATGGCGTTGTTGACGTCGCGCCCGAGCGACGTGATCACGTCGAGCCCGTACGACAGTCCGGCGGCCGGTTCGCCGGTCGGCGACTCGAGGATCACGAGGCGACCCGGTCGGTCGGCCGGCTCGCGTGCCGCGGCGCGGAGGTCGCGAAGCAGGGCACGCACGACCCGGTACAGGAAGAGGTAGATGAGCCCCAGGAACAGCAACCGGACGGCCCACAGCACGAGCAGGAAGCCATCCATCAGTCGGGCGCCCCGGCGACCTCGACGACGAGCACCGTGTCCCCCACCTCGAGCCGGTCACCGACCCCGAGAACGACCTCGGTGACCGGGACGCCGTTCACGCGCGACCCGTTGGTGCTGCCGAGGTCCGAATAGACGAGCGTCCCGCGCCGGCCGACGATCCGGCCGTGATGCCGCGAGACCCGTCCATCCACTGCAACGAGGTCGTTGTCGGTGGCGCGGCCGATGCTGACCCCGCCCGGTGGCACGACCACGTCACGGGTCCGGCCGTCGGGATCGGCGACGCGCAGAACGGCACGCGGAGCCGCTGGTTTCGGGATGGCGTAGACGCGAGTCGCGGTCGGGTCCACGTAGTCAGTCGCGGACCGATCCGCCTCATAGGCAAGCGCGACAGGCCCGTGGCCGCCGCGATTGGGCACCGCGTCGGCGAAACGTGCGTCGACCCGGAGGTCGGCGCGTTCGATCTTCGGGTCGGCGACGATGTCGACGCGCGGTCGGTCGACGACGGTGTACCGGTGGGCTCGAGCGAACGCAAGCGCGCCGTCGGCGAGCTCGGTCGCGAGCGTCCCGGTCATGTCTCCGAACTCGGCGAGGTCGTCGGGGTGAACGTGGACGACGAACCGATTGGGGACGAGCGTCCGGTCGGACGTCGTGAGCCGCTCGCCTTCCATCGCGCGCTCGATCCGACGCTGCAACTGGACGGGCTGCAGGCGCGCCCGGAAGAGGCGTGCCGAGGGGCGCTCAAACAGGCGTTCGAAGAACCGCTCTATTGCGGTGAGAGGCGGCATGGTCGGTCGCGGAGTCTACCAGAGGGTCCTGAGAACCTCGGTCCAGGGCGTCCGAGACCCTGACAATCGGCGCGCCGGCGGGGTACCCACGATGGAAGGGCGCCGAAAACGCTGCGCTATACTCTCGACCCGTTCGGGCGGCTCGGCCGTCCGGGCGTCTTCCGCGCGGCATCCGGGGAACCGATGACAGAGATCCTCACAGAATCGTTCTGCGAACGATGTGGCACGCGCTACACCTTCGAATCGGCGCGTCCTCGTCTTCGCCTCAAGGGCGTCAAGACGGTTTCGCGCGGGCTGAAGAACTTCGTCCTGTCCGACGACACCTCGATGGACGAGGCGATGGCAGCGGCGAGGGCCGAGACCGACCGCGAGGTCACGACCTACCAGCTCGACGCGTTCCACAAGACCTTCAACTTCTGCATGCAATGCCGGCAGTACACGTGCGCGAACTGCTGGAACTCGGTTGAGGCGCGGTGCCTGACGTGCGCGCCGTACCTCGGTGAGGCCGTCGCGCCCGCACTCCCCGAACTCCTCGTGGCTCGATCGCTCGTCCTGGACGACCCGACCGCGGGCGGTGCGATCCGGGTTGACGGCAACGGCAAGCACGGTCCTGAGGCCGTGGTCGATACGGCGGCCGACGAGGAGGTCGATGTCACGGCGCGCCTCGCGGCGTTGCGGCTGATCCCGCCGCCGGCGCCAGAAGTCGTTTCCGAGCCGGAGGTCGCCTCAGAGCCGGCGGTCATGGCAGAGCCTGCGGTCGTGACGGAGCCCGCGCCCGTCGCCGACCAGGTTTCGCCGGTGTCGGACAGCGCCCTGGCGGACGGCGCGGCGGCGGATGCGGCGCTGGCCGAAGCCGAAGCGTTGGCCGAGGTCGAGGCGGCCGCCGAGATCGATTCGTGGCTCGAGCCGACTCCGGTCGAGCCGGTCGCGGCAGCGGTCGAGGTCGAGGTGCCGGTCGAGCCGGTCGCCGCAGTGGTC